>DATIQP010000613.1:0-6996 GCA_035470765.1 Polyangiaceae bacterium
CCGGTTGCCCCTGAAGTGGGACGCGTGGAGGCCGGCACGCGCCCGCGCCGCGTCGGGGTCGTAGACCCATTTGTCGTGCAGCTTGTCGTGCGTGATCGCGTGGTACTTGAAGCCCGTGTACATCCGGATGCCCTCCGGGTGCACGTGCGGGCCGATGTACTCCATCGGCAGGTCGAAGCCGATGTCGCGGTAGAAGTCGCGGTACTGCGGATCGCCGGGGTAGCCCTCCTTCGCGCTCCACACTTGCTCGGACGACTCGGTGTCGCGCGCGAACGCGGCCACGCCGCTCGGGCAGTAGACGGGCGCGTGGATCCCGTAGCGCGGGCGCCGGTCGGCGTAGAGCAGCGCGTGCGTGTCGACGATGAAGTACCGGATCGCCGCCTCGCGCAGCAGCTCGTCGCAGCCGGGGACGTAGCCGCACTCGCCGAGCCACATGCCGGGCGTGCGCCGGCCGAAGTGGTGCTCGTAGAGGTCGGCGGCGGCGTGCACCTGCGCGCGCAGCGCGGTCCAGTTGTGATCGAGCAGCGGGAAGAAGGCGTGCGTCGCGGTGGAGGTGATGACCTCGACCCTCCCGGCGTCCTGCAGCCGCCGGAAGGCCCGCACGAGGTCGCCCTCGTGGGCGCGCCAGGTGTCGCGCAGCGCGTGGAAGCGGTCCCAGTACATCTGCGCGAGGCGGTGGTAGTGCGGCTCGGGCGCGGTGCGATCGAGCTCCTTGGCGGCGAGCGCGAGCAGGTCGTCGAGGTGCGCGGCGTAGCGCTCCTTGAGCAGATCGTCGGTCAGCATCGAGATGAGCGGAGCCGAGAGCGACACCGTGACGCGGAAGGGGATGCCGTCGGCGGCCAGGCCCTCGAAGACGCGCAGCAGCGGCAGGTACGTCCCCGTGATGGCCTCGTACAGCCACCGCTCCTCCATGACCGTCGGGTCTTCGGGGTGGCGCACGAAGGGGAGGTGCGCGTGCAGGACGAGTGCGAAGTATCCCTGAGCCATGTCTCTTACCCCCACCGCCGTTCGCTGGCGCCGCCGAGCCGCTGCTCGCTCGCCCCGAGCAAGCGCCTCTCGCTGGCGCCGGCCAGCATCCACTCGCTCGCCCCCGCGAGGCGCAGCTCGCTCGCGCCCCCGAAGCGGAGCTCGCTCGCCCCGAGGCGGTACTTCTCACTGGCGCCCCCCAGCCTCACCTCGCTGCCGCTCAGCCATACGCGCTCGCTGCCCCCGCTCACCAGCTCCGACGCGCCGCCGACCTTGAGCGGGGCACGCCAGCGCTGCGCGCGCCCTTCGCGTCCCCTCGCGCTCCTCCACGATCGCGAGATCTCCCATCGGGCCACGACCGCGCGCTCCCGGTGCGCCGACAGGTTGCGGATGACGACGTGCCAGCGGCCGTGCACCACGTGTGTCGTGGCGCCCACGCGGTAGACGAGCGCGCCCCCGTGCCAGGTCTGCGACGAAGGGGGCTCGACCTCGACGGGGTACTCGAAGGGCCCCGCGCTCCAGCTCGTCATCGTCGCGCCGTCGATCCAGGCGCCGTCGTTCCACTGCCACGACGTCTGCCAGCTCTGCTCCTCCCACCGTGTCTCCTGGCCGGTCACGTCGCGCAGCACCCACATCGGGATCGGCCGGAACGGCTCGAGGGGCAGCGGCTGCGGCCCCTCGTGACGCGCAGGCTGCGGCGCCGAGCGCGAGGGAACGACGCGCTCGATCGCGCCGCTCGCCCGCACCGTCATCCACTCCGCGTCGTCGTGCGAGGCGGGTTGCTTGCGCGGGAACTCGACACGGCGCGATCTCGCGATCTTGGCGAACGCTCCGTCCGGCGAGCGCAAGCCGATCTCCACCACCGCGGTCGAGGTCGGGCGGGCGAGCGTGAAGAACCACTGCCGGTCCCCTCGGTCGAGCAGGTGATCGAAGAAGTGGTGGGCGTTCGAGCCGTCGAAGAGCCGGCCCGTGACGTCGTAGACCCGCAGCGCGAGAGATGCGTCGGTCCCGCGCGGCCCGAGCGTGGACCTCGCACGAGCGATCGCCCGGTCGGTCACCTCCCAGTAGGCGTACAGACGATCCGGATCGACCGCCGCGGCCGTGACGCGATCGGCTCCGTAACTCCACGGGATGTGCGACTCGGCATGCGTCATGCGCGGCCGAGCGCCACGCAAGCGGCGGACCAGGGCAACCGTACGTCGTTTGCGGCTCCAGCGCTCCGCACCCATGCAGCAGTTGCCGCCGAGCGTCGCAAACGCTGCGCCCGCGATGCCGAGCGCGCGAACCTCGTGCGGGAGCCCGACCGACCGTCAGCCGAACACGATGAGCGGCTTGATGATCTCGTCCGCCTTCGTCTTCATCATCTCGAAGGCGCGATCGGTCTCCTCGAAGCGGAAGCGGTGCGTCGTGAGCGGCGTCGGATCGACGCGTTTCGTCTCGAGCAGTCGAAGCAGGCGCTTCATCCGCTCCTTGCCGCCGGGGCAGAGGGACGTACGGATCGTCTTGTCGCTCATGCCGACGCCCCACTCGGCGCGCGGGATGCTCACGAACTCGCCCTGGCCGTGGTAGCCGACGTTGGAGATCGTCCCGCCGGGCCGGGTCACCTTGATGCAGGCCTCGAACGTGGCCTGCGCGCCGAGCGCCTCGATCGCCGAGTCCACGCCGACACCTCCGGTGAGCGCGCGGATCTCTTCGATGGGATCGTCCTTGCTGTGGTCCACGATCACGTCGGCGCCGAACTTCTTCGCGAGCTGCTGCCGGTTGGGCTTGCTCTCGACCGCGATGACGAGGCCCGCGCCGAGCAGCCGCGCCCCTGCGATGGCCATGAGGCCGACGGGGCCCGCCGCGAAGACCGCGACCGTTCCGCCGATGGGGATCGCTGCCTGCTCGGCCGCCGCGAAGCCCGTCGACATCATGTCGCAGGTGTAGACGGCCGCCTCGTCGCTCACGCCCCTCGGGATGGGCGCGAGGTTGGCCTCGGCGTCGTTGACGTAGAAGTGACTGGCCAGCACGCCGTCGCGGAGGTTGGCGAACTTCCAGCCGCCGAGCAGATCCTGGCATTGCGACGGGAACCCGCGCAGGCAGTTGTCGCACTTGTAGCAAGGCGTGATGGCGTTCACCGCGACGCGCTCGCCCTCCTTGAGGCCGGCCACCTCACCGCCGAGCTTCTCGACGATGCCGACCGCCTCGTGGCCCAGCGTCAGGTCCTCGCGCTCGCCGATCGCTCCCGCCACCGTGTGGGTGTCGGAGGTGCACAGTAGAGCCCGGGTCGTCCGGATGATGGCACCATTCGGACCGGGGTCCTCGGGGACCACCTTATCCATGAAGCCGACCTCGCCAATCTGTCGCATCACGAACGCTTTCATCCTGCGGGCCATGACGAACCTCGAAGCCATACCCTGCATTGGGGATGCCACGAGGGCGCGCGCCACGGGCCGGCGCTCTACGGCCGCGGGGCGTTGCGTTCGGCCGCAAGGCGCGCGCCGCCTGGGGAAGAAACGGCCGCACGACCGCGTATTCTCCATCTGCATGGGGCGATCTCTCCGCCTGCTCGGCGCGGCCTTTTGCGTGACCGCCTGCGCCACCGGCCGCACCACGGCTCCGGTCCACATCGCCTCGCGCGTCCCCGTGGCCCTCGCATCCACCTCGTCGCCGGCGTTCGGGTCCGTCGCGCCGATGGAGGAGGTGCACGTCTCGAGCGCGCCTCCGCCCGAGCTCGCGTGCCTGGTCCGCTACTACGACGCCGCCGCAGCGCGCCGCGACGCCGGCGGCTGGTCTCTCGTCCTCGCCGACGGCACGACCATTCCGTACGACGACGGGCGCGCGCACAAGTCGCTGGACGAGCGCTTCGACTCGCCCGACGTCCGCGATCTCTACGAGCTCACGTACCCGACCGGCGCCATCCAGCCCGTCACCGAGGTCGACTTCGATCCCGGCCGAATCCGCATCGACGCGCTCATGTTCGCGACCTACGGCAAGACCGCGAGGGAGGTGCAGTCGGCCCTCGTCCCCGTGCTTGTGGGAGGCAAGGTCTTCATGGTGCACCGCAAGATCGCCGAGCCGCTGCGCCGCGTCGCCGCGCGCGTCGCCTCGGCGATGAAGGAGGATGCGAGCCTGGCGCGCTTCTTCGACTCGCCCGGCGGCACCTTCAACTGGCGCCGCATCGCCGGCACCGACACGCTCAGCATGCACTCGTGGGGCATCGCCATCGACCTCGACACCGGGCGTTCGAACTACTGGCGCAACGAGACCACGCGCGAGGACGCGCCGGTTCACTGGAAGAACCACTACCCTCCGTCCCTCGTCGACGCGTTCGAGGCGGAGGGCTTCGTGTGGGGCGGGCGCTGGTACCACTTCGACACGATGCACTTCGAATACCGGCCGGAGCTGCTCGATCGCGGCTGCTACCCGAGCCCGAGCGCGCGCTGATCCTTGGTGCGCTCCGGACGACCGCGAGCGCTCGCCTCGGCTGCACGCCCAGGATTTCGCGACGGATGGGGCCGGCCGTCGCGCACGGGTGATGCATGTGCATGGCGACATGCATGACCCCATGTTCGCGGCCGGTCGCGCCCTGTGGGAGGCGAAGTATCGCGCGCCGCAAGAGCTGCGAATCAACGACACCTGGGCTCGAGTGGCCAAGACCGTCTCCGCGCCCGAGCACGACCGCGAGCGTTGGGCCGCGAGCTTCGAGCACATCCTCGAGGGGTTCCACTTCCTGCCGGGGGGCCGCATCCTCGCCGGCGCCGGCCTCGACCGCAGGGTGACGCTGCTCAACTGCTTCGTGATGGGGACGATGCGCGACTCGCTCGACGGGATCTTCCAGGCGCTGAAGGAGGGGGCCCTCACGATGCAGCAGGGCGGCGGCATCGGCTACGACTTCTCCACGCTCCGGCCGCGCAGCTCGCACGCCGGGGCCTCGGGCACGGTGCCGTCGGGGCCGGTGTCGTTTCTGCACGTGTGGGACGCGATGGCCAAGACCGTCCTTTCGACGGGGCTGCGGCGCGGAGCGATGATCGCGACGCTGCGCTGTGATCATCCCGACATCGAGGAGTTCATCTCCGCCAAGTCGCACCCCGGCGCGCTCACGCACTTCAACCTCTCGGTGCTCGTGACCGACGAGCTCGTCCGCGCGGTGCGCGAGGACCGCATGTTCTCGCTGGTGTTCCCCGAGTCGAGCAGCGGCGGCGGCGGTGGCGACTTCGTGAACCGGCGCTGGTCGGGGAGCTCGGCGCAGGTCCCGTGCCGCATCCACCGGCAGGTCCGCGCGAGGGATCTCTGGACGGCGATCATCCGCGGCGCCTACGAGCAGGGCGAGCCGGGGGTCCTGTTCATCGACCGGATCAACCGCGCGAACAACCTCTGGTACACGGAGGACATCTCCGCCACCAACCCGTGCGGGGAGGTCCCGCTGCCGCCCTACGGCGCCTGCGACCTCGGCTCGATCAACCTGACCCGCTTCGTCGTCGACGCGTTCGCCCGCGACGCCCGCCTCGACGAGGATAGACTCGCCGAGACGGCCAGGGTCGCGACGCGGTTCTTGGACGACGTGCTCGACGTGACGCGCTTCCCGCTCGAGCCGCAGGCGCGCCGGGCGCGCGAGACGAGGCGCATCGGCCTCGGCGTCACCGGGTTGGCCGACGCCCTGGTGATGCTCGGTCTCCGCTACGACGATCCGCGGGCCCGAGAGACGGCTGCGCGCGTGCTGCGCATCGTGTGCCACGCCGCGTACGAGGAGTCGATCGAGCTCGCCCGCGAGAAGGGGAGCTTCGCGCGCTTCGACCGCACGCGCTTCCTCTCCGGCGAGTTCGCCTCGACGCTCCCGGCCGACATCCGCGCCGGCATCGCCCGGTTCGGCCTGCGTAACAGCCACCTCATCGCCATCGCGCCGACCGGGAGCATCAGCGTGCTCGCGGGCGGCGTGTCGACCGGGATCGAGCCCATCTACGCCGCGAAGATGCACCGCCCCTGGAGCGGCGCGGGCGGCGCGGGCGGAGAGCTCGTCTACGAGGACTACGCCGTCGCCATGTACAAACGCATCCGAGGCAACGGGGTGGGTTACCCGCCGGCGCTGGTCACCATGGACGCGGTCGCCCCCGAGGCTCACGTCGAGATGCAGGCGGCCCTCCAGCCGTTCGTCGACAACTCCATCGCCAAGACGGTGAACGTCCCGCGGGACTTTCCCTTCGCGCGGTTCGAGCCGCTGTTCCTGCTCGCGTACGACCGCGGCCTGAAAGGCTGCACGGCCTTCCGCCCGAACCCGGTGACGGGCGAGCTCTTGGGCGTCGCGGAGAAGTGTTTGTTCTGCGACGTCGAACACGAACCGACAGGAGAAGCCCCATGAACGTCGAACAGCTGATGAGCAGGAACGTCAAGACGTGCACGCCCAACGACACGTTGGAGCTCGCGGCCCGCATCATGTGGGAGAACGACTGCGGCATCGTCCCGGTCGTCGACGAAGCGGGCCGCGTGGTCGCGATGCTCACCGATCGAGACGTCTGCATGGCCGGCTACACGCAGGGGCTCCAGTACTGGCAGATCCCGGTGGCGGTCGCCGCCTCGAAGCTGGTCTTCTCCGTGCGGCCCACCGACTCGTTGCAGCAAGCCGAAGAGCTGATGCGCACCCAGCAGGTGCGCAGGCTCGCCGTCACGAACGAGCGTGGACAGCTCGTCGGTGTGCTGTCGCTCGGCGACCTCGCGCGCCGTCACCCGGACGACGTCAGCAGCGACGAGCTCGCGCGCACGCTGAGGGGCGTGAGCCTCACCAGGCCCGCGGCCGTGCAGAGGCCCATGGTCGCCGGCGTCTCCCCGGCCTGACGCGCCGGGCGCCCGCGCCTGCCGCGCGTTGCGGCGGCGCGGGCGACGAGCGTTCACCTCGAGGCTCGCGGTTCGACGGTCTCCACGCACTCGAGGAAAGTGACGGCGTGATGCGAAGTCAGCATTCGCCAGACACATCGCGCGAAGCAGCGCACGCCGAACTCGCGCGAAATCAAAATGGGATGCATGAGGACATGACGTGTCCGAATGACACCG
>DATIQP010000614.1:0-1559 GCA_035470765.1 Polyangiaceae bacterium
CCCGCGCCGAGCGTCTTGAGCACCGAGTCGACGCCGTTGATCGTCTTGCGCACGACGCACTGCCCCGAGACGATGATGTACGCCGCGTTGCCCTTCTCTCCCTCGCGCATGATCACGGTCCCCGCGGGGAACGTCGTCTGCGGGAACTCGCCGCCGCCGCGCATGAAGCGGAGCAGGTCGGCCTTGAGGTCGTCGGTGTCGGAGTAGCGCTCGCTGCGGTGCCGGGCCATCGCCTTGAGCACGATGCGCTCGAGCTCGGGCGGCACGCGACCCTCGCCGGCGAGCTGGTTCGGCGGCGTGAAGCTCGCCGAGCGGGCGAGCGTGAGCGTCTCGTCGAAGCTCTCCCCGCGGTACGGCGGGCGTCCGGTCAGGATGTCGTAGAGCACGGCGCCGACCGAGAAGACGTCGGCCCGGGCGTCGAGCGCGAGGCGGTTGCCCTCGGCCTGCTCGGGCGACATGTAGCTCGCGGTGCCGAGGACCGCGTCGCCCGTGTTGCCGCTCGGCGGCGCCTCCTCTTCGTCCTCGGCGGCCTGTTCGCGTAGGCCCTCGGCGCTCGAGGCGCGATCCGAGGCGACGCCGCGCAGCCGAGCGATGCCCCAGTCCATCAGGTACACCTCGCCGTAGTCACCGAGCATGACGTTCGCGGGCTTGATGTCGCAGTGGATGACGCCGCGGCTGTGCGCGAAGGCGAGCGCGTCGCACACCTTGATGATCACGTCGAGCAGGTTGAAAAGAACGTGCGGATCGTCGACGCCCGACGGGTACGAGCGCACCACGTCGCGCAGGGTGCGGCCCGAGACGAGCTTCATCGTGAAGTAGAGCGCGCCGTCCCGCTCGCCGATGTCGTAGACGGGGACGATGTTCGGGTGGTCGAGCAGGCCGGTGGTCCGCGCCTCCCGCAGGAAGAGCCGCAGCATGCGCTGGTCCTCGCGCAGCATGGCGTGCATCGTCTTCATCGCCATGCGCCGGCCGAGAGCGCGATCCACGACCACGTGGACGGAGCCCATGCCTCCGCTCGCGACCGGGCCCTCGTCCACGAGCCGCTCCGGGGCCGGCTTGCGCAGCTCGGAGATGAGCCCCTCGGTGTCGTTGACGGGCTCGATGGCTTGCGCGTCGGCGCGCGTCTCCGCGGGAGGATCGCTCCGCCGCTTCACGTGCAAGACTGTGCGGTCCTCCTGGCTCATCGCTTGGGCCCTCTACGGTATCACCCCGGAAGAGGAGAAACGCCGGTCAGCGTGCAGCTGAGCTCGTAGAGGCCCTCGGCGAGGGCGCGGTCGCGGCTACGCGGCGACGGCTCCACCCGGCGCCCGTCGGAGAAATAGGCGCCCGTGACGTCGGCGAGCGCGGGATCGGTCGCGCAGAGGACGCTCGTGCGGGCGCCGCGCTCGGCGCTCGCGCCGCCGCCGCCGAAGCCGGCGCGGAGGAGCTTGGTGGCGATCACGCCGGGGTGGAGGCTGTTGGACGTGATGCGTGTATCGTGCAAGCGTCGCGCGAGCTCGTTCGAGAAGAGCACGTTCATGAGCTTGCTCGAGGCGTAGGCCTCGTAGCCGTCCCAGCGC
>DATIQP010000615.1:0-5281 GCA_035470765.1 Polyangiaceae bacterium
CGCGCGACCGCGTCCTCGGCGATCGACTCCGCGTCGACGGCGTGATCGGCGGCGAAGAGCAGGGCGAAGCCCGCAGCCGCCCAGGGCAGCTCGCCTGGCCACTGTTCGACGCCGGCGGCCTCGAGAAGCCAGACGTCGCGACCAGAGTGAGGGTCTCGCCACCGCTGCACGCGCATACCTTCGCAGAATGACGGGCGGATTTCACGCAGTGTTGCGTCGATGGGGGAACGCTGCTACATGGCGCCCCGCCGCTCGGAGTTCCCGGGCGGCACGAGGCGAGCTGAAGCGTACCGCCGAGCAGGCGGACGGCCAACCCCTCGAGATCGCGGGCTTCTCGCGTCTCGGGCCATCATGCACTGGGACGCGAGGAGGCCATTCTCGGAGGTCCTATCGTGAAGTCCCTCAGCCAACATCGCGGCTCCGGCCGCAGCGGTTTCGGCCACGTCGCCGTCGCGCTCCTGTCGCTCGTTGCGACGCTCCTCTTCTCCGGCGCTGCGCTCGCCGAGCCGACCGGCGAAGCAAGCCTGGTCGTCCCGAGCAAAGGCTTCGCCGAGATCACCTTCATGGGCGGCACGCCCGGGCGCACGCTGCTCATGGGCGGCATCGGCGTCGCCGTGCTCGGCATGGTCTTCGGCCTGGTGGTCTTCCAGCAGCTGAAGAACGCGCCGGTCCACAAGTCGATGCTCGAGATCAGCGAGCTCATCTACGAGACCTGCAAGACGTACCTCGTCACGCAGATGAAGTTCATCCTCATCCTCGAGGCCTTCATCGGCACGATCATGGCGATCTACTTCGGCGCCATCCAGAAGCTGCCGATCGACCGCGTCGTCATCATCCTCGTCTTCTCGCTCATCGGCATCGCCGGGAGCTCCGCGGTCGCCTGGTTCGGCATCCGCGTCAACACGTTCGCCAACTCGCGCACGGCCTTCGCCGCGCTCGAGGGCAAGCCCTTCCCCTGCTACGCGATCCCGCTCAAGGCCGGCATGAGCATCGGCATGCTGCTCATCTCGATCGAGCTGATGCTGATGCTCGGCATCCTGCTCTTCGTCCCCGGCGAGTACGCGGGCTCGTGCTTCATCGGCTTCGCCATCGGCGAGTCGCTCGGCGCCTCGGCGCTGCGCATCGCGGGCGGCATCTTCACCAAGATCGCCGACATCGGGTCGGACCTGATGAAGATCGTCTTCAAGATCAAGGAAGACGACGCGCGCAACCCGGGCGTCATCGCCGACTGCACCGGTGACAACGCGGGCGACAGCGTCGGTCCGTCGGCCGACGGCTTCGAGACCTACGGCGTCACCGGCGTCGCCCTCATCACGTTCATCCTGCTCGCGGTCAAGGACTCGAAGCTCCAGGTCCAGCTCCTCGTGTGGATCTTCGTCATGCGCGTCGTGATGATCATCGCCAGCGCGCTGTCGTACTTCATCAACGACGTCATCGCGAAGGCCCGCTACAAGAACGCGGACAAGTTCAACTTCGAGACGCCGCTCACGTTCCTCGTTTGGATCACCTCGCTCGTTTCGGTCGGGATGACCTTCATCGTCTCGAAGCTCATCCTTCCGGAGCTCGGCGGCGGCGAGGGCTGGTGGAAGCTCTCGATCATCATCACGTGCGGCACGCTCGCCGGCGCGATCATCCCCGAGCTGATCAAGGTCTTCACCTCGACCGAGTCGCGCCACGTGCGCGAGGTCGTGACGAGCTCGCGCGAGGGCGGTGCGTCGCTCAACATCCTCAGCGGCCTCACGGCGGGCAACTTCAGCGCCTTCTGGATGGGGATGGTCCTCATCGCGCTGATGGGGACGGCCTTCTACATGACCAAGCTCGGCGTCGGCAACGACCTCGGGATGATCCTGGCGAAGGTCGACGCTTCGCCGGTCTTCGCCTTCGGCCTTGTGGCGTTCGGCTTCCTCGGCATGGGCCCGGTCACCATCGCCGTCGACTCGTACGGCCCGGTCACCGACAACGCGCAGAGCGTCTACGAGCTCTCGACCATCGAGCAGATCGAGGGCATCGAGGCCGAGATCGAGAAGGACTTCAAGTTCAAGGTCCAGTTCGAGAAGGCCAAGCACTTCCTCGAGGAGAACGACGGCGCGGGCAACACCTTCAAGGCGACCGCCAAACCCGTGCTCATCGGCACGGCCGTCGTCGGCGCCACGACCATGATCTTCGCGATCATCGTGGACCTCACGAAGAGCTTCACCGAGAACATGGACCTGCTCTCGATCCTCCACCCGCCGTTCCTGCTCGGCCTCATCGCCGGCGGCGCGGTCATCTACTGGTTCACGGGCGCGTCGACCCAGGCGGTCGTCACGGGCGCGTACCGCGCGGTGGAGTTCATCAAGAAGAACATCAAGCTCGACAGCGAAGTGAAGAAGGCGAGCATCACGGACAGCAAGAAGGTCGTCGAGATCTGCACCCTCTACGCGCAGAAGGGCATGTGGAACATCTTCATGACCGTCTTCCTCGGCGCGCTCGCCTTCGCGTTCTACGAGAGCTACTTCTTCATCGGCTACCTCATCGGCATCGCGCTCTTCGGCCTCTTCCAGGCGCTCTTCATGGCGAACGCCGGCGGCGCTTGGGACAACGCGAAGAAGGTCGTCGAGGTCGAGCTCAAGGAGAAGGGCTCGCCGCTCCACGATGCGACCGTCGTCGGCGACACGGTGGGCGATCCATTCAAGGACACCTCCAGCGTGGCGATGAACCCGGTCATCAAGTTCACGACGCTCTTCGGCCTGCTCGCGGTCCAGCTCGCCGAGCAGCTCGAGAAGCAGCAGGGCGCCGAGCTCCGCCACGTCATCTCGGCGGTGCTCTTCGTCGTGATGCTCTTCTTCGTCTACCGCTCGTTCTACGGCATGCGCATCGAGTCGGGCGCCAATCCGGAAGGCAAAGCGGAGAACAAGGCGGAGAAGAAGGAGCCTACGCCCGAGCCGGCGGAGTGAGCTTCCCCGCGAGGTAACGACGCGCGGCCGGCGAGGAGACAGACTCCCGCCGGCCGTCGCGTTTTTGTGCACTTTGTCAGACCGGCGGGTCGGCTTAGGATGGAGCCCCCGATATGGCGAAGACAATCCTGGTGACGCAGCGCCTGATGGCCGTCGCTGCGCAGTACGACGTCGCGATCGATGGGGGAGAGCCCACGTTCAACATCAAGGGCGAGTTCATGACGACGACGCCCCACCTCCAGATGTACGACAAGTCGGGCGCCAACGTCGCCAGCATCAAGGGCAACGTCCTCAAGACGAAGTTCCAGATCCGGGGCCCCAAGAACGAGGAGCTCGCCTCGCTGAACTTCTCGGCCGTCGCCTTCCGCAAGACCTTCACGATGACCGTGGGCAGCAAGGGCTACCACGCGAACGCGGGCGTCGTGGGCGTCGTGAAAGACATCTACGAGTGCCGCGACAACGAGGGCACCGTCGCCCTGGTCGTCTCGAAGGAGCCGGGCATCCGCGATCGCTTCAAGCTGGAGCTGCGCGAGGAGCGGGACGTGCCCCTGGAGGTGGCGGTGCTAGCCGCCGTCGCCATCCACTCGCGCTTCTACGAATAGGATCGGTCAAACGTGGGCGCCCGCCGCAGCGGGGAGGTTCATCAGGTTGCGGCGACCGCAGCGGGCGGCGAGGATGGCCGTGCGCAGATCGGTGATGTCGAACGGCTTGCGGAAGACGGCGGCCGCGCCGAGCCGGAGAGCATTCTGCGTGACCGCGCGCGCGTGATGCTGGCTCGTCATCATGATCACCGGGATGTCCCACCGCGAGTGCCGGAGGGCGCCGAGCACGCCGATGCCCGAGTAGCAGGGCATGAGCGCGTTGGCGATGATGACGTCCGGCTTGCGCCAGGGCGCACCCGCCGCGTCGGCGAGGAGCTCCAGCAGCTCGGCGCCGTCCCGGGCCTCGATCACGTCGTAGCCGTCCCCTCGGAGCGTCTCGGAGACGCTCTTGCGCGTCACGTCGTCGTCATCGGCCAGGAAGACCGTCGCGAATGGATTGGACATGGACCTACCCTGGGTAACGGCCGACGATGTAGCTCTCGAGCTGCACCAGCGCTGCGCGTTGCTCGGAGATGACGCGCTCGACCAGGTCGCCGATCGAAACGAGGCCGACGAGCTCGCCACCGCGCAGAACCGGGAGGTGGCGCACGCGGTGGCGCGTCATGATGCGAAGCGCTGCTTCGACCGTGTTCGACGGCTCGACCGTGATCACGCGCGTCGCCATGATCTCTCGGACGGTCGTCTGGCGGGAGGAGCGGCCGCGGAGCACGACCTTGCGCGTGTAGTCCCGCTCGGAGATGATCCCGACGATCTCGCCGTCGCCGTCGACGACGACGAGCGCGCCGACGTCCTTGTCCGCCATCACGCGTATGGCGTCCAGGACCAACTCATCCGGGCCGACGGTCCAGACCTGCTGCCCTTTGACGTCGAGGATGCTGCCCACGTCGTCTACGAATTCCATGGGGCGGTGGACAAGCAAGCAAGGTGCCCACGCGACGCGCGCCGAAACCCCTCGAATTCCGGGGCCGACCGGCCCGATTTCTGTAGCGTTTTTCCACTGCGCGTTGTCCACAGGGGAAATTCGGGAGCGTTCAGGGCAAGCTCGCAGCCCGCGTCACCGCGGCGCACAGCTCGAAGATGTCGAGAGGCTTGCGGAGAACGGCCGTGGCGCCGAGCCGCAGCGCGTCCTCGACGAGGGTCCCTTCGTGCCGGGCGGTGATGACGATGACGGGCACCTCCCACCGGGCGGCGCGCAGCGCGCCGAGCACGCCCACGCCGGAATATCCGGGCATGAAGATGTCGGTCACGATGACGTCGGGTCGGACCTCGGGGCTCTCCGCCACGGCGAGCAGGCCGAGCAGCTCGGTCCCATCGCGTGCTTCGACGACGCGGTGCCCCTCGCTTCGGAGCGCCCAGGTGATCATCGCCCGCATGTCGTCGTCGTCCTCGGCGACGAAGACCAGATAGTTTCCCGGTTGCATCCTTTCGGCTGGAGCAAATCGCGTGCGCGGGATGACTTGCCAGAGGCCGTTGGAGGACACACCTTCATAGCTTCGGGCATGAGCTTTGCAATCGTCGGAGGGCCGCCATGAGCCGGGACAGCGAGCGTCGTATGCGCGAGGCGATGGACGCCGCCGAGCGCGCGAGTCAGCGCAAGTCCGACTTTCTCTCCAGCGTCAGCCACGAGATCCGCACCCCGCTGAACACGGTGCTGGGCATGGTGGAGCTGCTCGGCGAGACGTCGCTCGACGCGCGCCAGCAGCGCTACGTCCACACGCTGCGGCGCGCGAGCGAGCACCTGCT
>DATIQP010000616.1:0-8018 GCA_035470765.1 Polyangiaceae bacterium
GTGGCACGTTGGTTGGGTGATGAGGCGGGGTATCGTGGTGGTCGTGTATGTCGTGTCGCTCGCGTGCGGCGCGCGCAGCGACATTTCGAGCTACGAGTCAGGCGAAGCGGGCGCGGTCGAGGACGCGACGATCGACGTCGCTCACGATGCCCCGACCGATGCGAGCGACGATCTCGTCGCCGAGGCATCCTCCGACGCAGGGCCGGAGGCGGCACCGTGCTGCGATCTGGGAATGAAGCTGAGCGGGTGCCAGACGTGCGCGGCCGGCGACACCTGCTGGAACAAAGTCGGGACCTGCACGCACACGGTGCCGAACTGCGGTCCGTGGAATTGCGACGGATGCTGTGAGGGGAACACGGCCTGCGCCGACGGCCGCGAGATCGCAAGCTGCGGCACGCACGGACAAATGTGCCAGGAGTGCTACGGGGCGAAGGACAATACGTTCGTCGCGTGCGTCCCGGGGGCGACGGGCGGTACGTGTGCCGGCGGCCCGACGTGCACCCACAAGAACTGCCCGATGGGTTGCTGCAACGGCGACCTGTGCATGTTGGGCGATGTCGACACGCTCTGCGGACACGGCGGCGACACCTGCGCCGACTGCACCAAGAGCAGCGGATACTGCGACGGCAGCACGTGCGACATCCCTCATCAGTGATCGGGCGCGTTCAGGCACGGCGCGTTTCGCGGTATCGTGGCGCAACGCCATGATGCCCTATCCGCAGCAGGGGCCCGCCGCGCCGCCTCCCAAGAAGGGCATGAGCGGCTGCATGATCGCGCTGCTCGTCGTCGGCAGCGTCGCGCTGCTCGGAGGCATCGTCGTCGGCGTCGGCATCTACCTCTTTGCCACCAGCGACGCGGGCAAGACCGCCATCAAGGTCATCGGCGAGGGCAGCAAGCTCGCCGAGAAGGGCATGAACGCCCCCGGCACGCCGGAGCTCCGCGCGCTCGGCTGCGAGCAGGCCATCGTCCTCGACATGAAGGACGTCACCGCGCTGATGGGCGACCTCATCGACGCGGGGCCCGACGCCGGCATGCCCGAGGGGCTCATGGTCACCTGCCAGGTGCGCGGCGGGGCGCGGGCCCCGTCGTGCGACGACGTCGCCGCGACCTACGTGCGCGCGGTGAAATCAGCCGGCAGCGAGTTCGTGGTGACCGTGCAACGACAGGGCGACAGCCACCCGCTCTGCGAGTCGACCTACGACGCCTCGGGCGCGTTCATCGGCAGCGGCAGCGGCGGGACGACCGCGCCCCGTCCCGGACGGGGAATCTGAGCCGGGCGAGGCTACTCCAGCCGCTCGCGCTGCCAGCGGTACAGCGTCGAAAGGTCGACCCCCAGGATCTCGGCAGCGCGTTCCTTGTTTCCGTGCGTCTGGGCGATCACCCAATCGGTGTAGGCACGGCTCAAGCGCCGGAGCGTCCACGGCGCGTCGCTCGGGAAGGGCCACGTTTCCGTTGGCGCTTGGCTCGAGGGTGCTCCCGTCTGCGTGGGGGCACCGCGAAGCGACGAAAGGTGATTCGCGTCGATCATCGCGTCGACCCCGAACACCACCGCGCGCTCGATGCAGCTCGCGAGCTCGCGCACGTTGCCCGGCCACGGTGCCTCCGACAAGGACTGAAGCGCCTCCGGCGCGATCCATCGAACCGGCGACGACGGGGCGCGCTCGCGGGCCTCTGCGAGGAAGTGCGCTACGAGCTCGGGAATGTCCTCGGGGTGGTCGCGAAGGGGCGGCACGAACACGGGCAGGACATCCAGCCGAAAGTACAAGTCCTCGCGGAACCGTCCCTCTCGGATCATCGCCGGCAGGTCCTGGTGCGTGGCAGCGATGATGCGGACGTCCACGTGGTGCGTCCGTTCGCTGCCCACGGGCCGAACATCACCCGACTGGAGGACCCTCAGGAGCTTGGCCTGCAAGGCGAACGACATGTCGCCGATCTCGTCGAGCAGCAGCGTCCCACCGTCGGCCTCCATGAACAGCCCCTTGCGCGCATGCGCCGCGCCGGTGAAGGCCCCGCGAACGTGTCCGAAGATCTCCCCCTCGAGGAGCTCCGGCGGGATGGCGGACATGTTCACCGCGACGAAGGCTTGTGCGTGACGGGCGCTTCGCGTGTGGATCGCGCGCGCCGCGAGCTCCTTGCCCGCGCCGGTCTCACCCGTGACGAGCACGGGCGCGCTCGATCGAGCGACGGAGTCGATGACGGTCTGCAGCGCTCGCATCGCCGGTCCGGTTCCGACGAGCTCCGGTTTGCCCACCGCGGCACCTGCGACGGAGGTGTTGGGTTGTTCGCTGGGATGCCGTCGCGCGTCGATCGCGCTCGCGACGATCCTCTGCAGCTCGTCCACCGCGCACGGCTTGACCACGTACTGGAAAGCGCCGCGCTTGATGGCATCGACCGCCTGCTGGACGCCACCCACCCCGGTCATGACGATGACGGGCACCGCGGGGTGGGTCCGCCTCATCCGGTCGAGCAGATCGAGCCCGTTCATGCCATGCATCAGGACGTCGCAGACGACCACGTCGAAGGTCTGGCGCTCGACGATCGCGAGGGCGTCGAGCGCGTCCGCGGCGAGCTCGCAGCCATGACCGACAGCCGAGAACACGTCCGCGAGCGTCGTGCGCATCTCCGCGTCGTCGTCGACGATCAGGACTCGTGATTGCATCTGCATCGAGCACGTCCCATGTAGCGACACCCACCGCAACGTCAATCGACGAAAACGGATCCCTATGTGAGAGGCAGCCAGACGGTGGCAGTCGTGCCGAGGCCCACGCCCGATTCGAATCGGAGAACCCCGTCGTGCTCTTGGATGATGGCGTTCGCGATCGCGACGCCACCCGGCGCGCGCGCCACGGAGTACGGACTTCCGAGGTCTGCGAGAGCGCCCGCGGTCATGCCATGACCCAGGTCGCGGATCTCCCAGACCGCCAGACGATCGTCGTACTCGCGAGCTTCGAGGACGACCGGGTGACCGGCGTCCGTGGCCTCGATCGCGTTATCGAGCAGACAACAGAGCGCCTCGGTGAAGGTCTCCCGCACGGAAACGCGCCGGCAAGCACAATGAACCACGAGCGGCACGTTCCGCCGGTCCGCTTCGCGGTACACGTGGGTGCACACCACGCGCAGAATCTCGCTCGGATCCTCGAAGCGCGAGTGAGCGCCCCCAGCGACGGCCGCGCGCACTCGCTCGAGGCGCGTTCGGCGTTCCGGATCCAGGTCACGCGCGAGAACCATGGCGAGCGTTTGAGCCAGCGAGAGCGCGCGCTTCGCCCGGCGCGAGCCGCTGGCGAGATGCTTCCCCGTCGCTGTCGGAGGCACACCCGTCAATGGAGGAGAATTCCGATGATCGCGCCACGTTCCGGCCCGTCGCTTACGCGCAGCTCGCCTCCGTGGCGCTCGACGCATTGGGCGACGGTGGTCAGCCCCAACCCGCTGCCGCGGCTGCCCTTCGTCGTGTAAAACGCCTCGAACATGTGGCCCCGAACCTCCGCCGAGATGCCGGGGCCCTCGTCCTGGACTTCCACCCAGGTACCCGTCGGGACCACGCGCGTTCGCGCGGTGACCCGACCACCCGGCGGCGTTACGTCGATCGCGTTGAGCACCAAGTTGAGCACCGCGGTGACGAGCTCGCCCCGCCACCCCATGAAGGCCGGCGGAGATCCGAGCTGCTGTTCGATGACCGCCCGGGTCGCCCCGTGAGTCGCACGCGAGCGAGCGAGCGTGCACGCCTCGATGACGACACCGTCGAGGTCCACGAAGGAGGGGCGCGCGACGCTCTCCGGCCGAGCGAAGTTCTGCACGCGTTCGAGGAGCTGAACGCCGACGTGGATGTCCTGCCGCATCTGCACGAGCGACTGGCCTATCTCGCCGTGCGCGGCTGCCGCCGGGCTTCGCTCCAACACCTGGAGCCGCAGATACAAACCGTTGAGGACGTTGCGGATGTCATGCGCGACCCCGGCCGTCAACGTGCCGAGCACTCGCAGCTTCTCGGCGCTCGGGGTCCACGGGAGCACCAAGGGCTGGGGCGGAGAGCGATGATGGGGAACGGGATTGGGGGAAGCTGCAGCGGGCATCGTCGACCTGACGTGCACCCGAGCACGAGGCGTGCCACTGGCGCGAGGCTGGGATTCCTTGCGCATTGCGCGTCACGGCCGAGCTCTCCACAGAGGCAAGGGTCGCCATGTGTCCTCTTTTCGCCAACCGCTGTCTTGGAAAGCGCGAACCTGCGCCGCTTCGAGAGGCACGCGCCTCGTGGGACATCGCGTCCATCGACGAGAAGCGCCGGTGCGCGGCTCGCGCGCGGCGACGACGAGCTCGCGAGGCGGCATCCGTCGTGACGAGCTTCGCAAGGGCGGGCACCTCGATTGCAGCTCCAACGGGAATGACACTTCCGACCCATCCACCCGCCACGATCTTTCTCGCAGAGGACGATGAGGACCTGCGCTCGGTCATCTCGCTCTCGCTGCGAGACGAAGGGTACGAGGTGGTCGAAGCAAAGGACGGCGCCGAGCTGCTCCATCTCCTCGCCGATGCGTCCGCGCCGAGTCGTCGCCCCGACGTCATCGTCAGCGACGTGATGATGCCGGGCTACTCCGGCCTCGGTTTGCTCACCGCGCTTCACACCTCACGGTGGAGCGTTCCGGTGATTCTCATCACCGGATGCGGCGACGGCCGGGTCGTGAGCGACGCGCTGCGCCTCGGTGCATCTGCGGTCTTGCGCAAGCCGTTCGAGATCGAGGAGCTGCTCAGGGCGCTCCGGAACGCGTCGGCTCCACCACGGCCACGGAGCGCACCGTAGGTCGATTCATGCGACTGCAGAGCCACGCGCGGGATGCGTGGCCTCGAGCGAGTCGCTGCACGCGGCACGCAAATCGCACACTCAGATCCTCATGAAGCGCAGCAACGCGCAGCAGGCCTCCCATCGAAAAGAGGAGATCATCGCGGCCACGGGCGTCATCGCCGGTGCGACCGTTGGCGCGATCGCGGGGGCTATCGGCATGATTGCAGGCGCGATCTTCGGCGGGGTCGTCGGCATGGCCGCGGGCCACCGCCTCGAGCGCGACGACGCTCGTGCCAGTGGGCACGACGCGGACCTCGACCACACCATCGGTGTATCGGGTGGCGACATGGGTGCGGCGTCGCCGAACCAGCCGCATGGGCTGTCCGACGCGTACGGCGCCTCGTCGGCAGCACCCCGCGGTGAGGAGCTCATGTGTCGACATGGACTTTGAAGCTCCGCAAGCACCCGCTCGAGACCATCCTGGCGTTGTTTGGCGACGTGCATCCGGGTGAGGCGGTCACCGTCCTGTTGCTCGCGCTGAACGTCTTTCTGATCCTCACGTCCTACTACTTGCTCAAGGTCGCGCGCGAGCCGCTGGTTCTTCTAGGGGGCGGAGCGGAGATAAAGAGCTACGCGTCGCTCGGGCAGACCGTCCTGCTCATCGGCGTTGCCAGCCTCTACGGTTGGCTCTCGGCCCGGGTGTCGTGCATCAAGCTGATCGCGTTCGGCACGGTATTCTTCGTCGCACAGCTGCTCCTGTTTTGGGTGCTCGGCCTCTGCCGCGTCAAGATTGCAATCCCCTTTTACCTTTGGGTCGGCGTGTTCAACGTCGTCACCATCACGCAGTTCTGGAGCTTCGCAGCAGACACCTACACCGAGGAGCAAGGCAAACGGCTGTTCCCGATCGTCGGCATCGGGAGCTCGTTCGGCGCGGTCGGTGGCGCGTGGCTTGCCGCACCGCTGATTCGCCTTGGCTCACCGTTCTTGTTGATGCTCGTGTCGGCCGCTGTCCTCGCGGTGGCGCTCGCCGTGACGTTCGCCGTATATCGACGCGAGACGGGCCTCGACAAGGACCACCCCGCGCTCGCGCCTCTGGTGCCCGGGAACGCGTTTGCGCTCGTCTTGCGCGACCGTTACCTCCTCGTGTTCGCGCTGCTCGTGCTCGCGCTCAACTACGTCACCAAGAGCGGCGACTACGTGCTCGATCGGATGCTCCTCGCGCAGGCGCCCGACCACGGGCGAACGGCTTACATCGGGCAGTTCAAGGCTCATTATTTCGAATGGGTCAACTTGTGCGGCGTAGTCCTGCAGCTATTTTTCGTTTCTCGCATCGTCAAGTACCTGGGGCTCCGCACCGCGCTCGTTCTCGTGCCAATCGCTTCGCTCGGTGGATATGGCGCCACGTTGATCGTACCCATCATGGGCATTCTCTTTTTCGGCCGCGTCGTCGAAAGCAGCCTCGACTACACACTGTCCAACACGTCGCAGCAGACGCTCTGGCTGCCCACGTCGCGCGAGGCGAAATACAAGGCCAAGCAGGTCGTCGACGGGTTCTTTCGTCGTGGCGGAGACGCCCTGTCCGCGGGTGTCGTCTGGGTGGGCGCCCACTTTCTGCTCAGCACTCGAGCCTTCCTCGCCATCAACGTCGCCGTCACGATGGTCTGGGTCGGCCTCGCGTGGGTCCTCGGGCGCGACTATGCGAAGCGCGTCGGAAGGCCCGAGACCCCGTCGCTTCCCGCCCTCCCGAGCCTCGGCTCTCGAGGCGACGGCCTACCGAGCCCGGGGAGGCAGGCTCCAGCCGGCGTGACCCTCGTCGTGAAGTAGGCCGGTGAAGCTTGCGACTACGGCGTCGGGTAGACGTACCAGAACCCGCCCAGGCACATCTCGTCGAGCGTCGTCTCGCCCAGGGTCACAATCTGGGTCTGCGTCAGGCCCTTCTCGCTGAGCGCCTGCATCAGCGGGGCGTTGCTCGTCGTGTTGTCGTACGTGCAGCGGACCTTGATCGTGTCGCCCGGGCCGATGGTCGGGAGGGACGAGACGTCGACGTCGTACTGGTAGTTGCGCTGCCAGTTGAAGTTCCAGCTCGGCACCTGGACCAGGCACTCGCTCGCGGGGTTGTTGGCGTCGGGCGCGGCGCGGTCGACCGTGACCTTGATGTCGCTGCCGACGAGGTGCATGTGCGGCAGCACCGACAGGATGCGCAGCGTGATCGGGATCGCGGCCGGCGCGGTGGAGTCCATCGTGAAGACCTGGTTGGCCGTGTCGGGCGGGATGCTGAACGGCGGGTTCTCGAGGCCGGTCCCGTTGTTCACCGCCTTGGCGTAGTTCCCGAGCAGCGCGGTCCCCACCGTCCACGCCGGCTTCGTCGTCGTGGTCGCGAACTGGAACGTCGTCGCGTCCGGAGTCGACGTCGCGTTCGAGTGCGGGTGGTAGTGGATCTGCATGATGAACTTGGAGCCGGCGGCGAGCGGGTGGCCGACGCCGGCGGGGTACTGCTGCGGCGTGCCGCCGGGCGCCCACGCCGCGACGAGCTCGGCGCCGCTCACGCCGGAGTCCCCGAAGCAGTCGTACTGGTTCGGCACGCCGTCGGTCGACGGCGGGATGGTCGCGCTCGCCGGCGCGGAGAAGATGAGCGCGTGGTGGACGATGGTCGTGTTGCCCGGTTTGATGAAGGTGCCGGTGAGGTAGGTCCCCGTGGCGGTGATGTTCGGATCGAGGACGAAGCAGCGGAAGTAGTCCCCGGTCTGGGTGAGCGTGTACGGCACCGCCGGCGTCAGCGACGTCGCGTTGGGCAGATCGGTGACGGGCGGCGTGGTGCTGGGCGGCGGCGCGTCCGCAGGGTTGCCCGCGACATCGCCCCCGTCGTGCCACGCCTTGATCGTCGCGATCTGCGCGTCGCTCAGGCGGATGTCGTTCTTCCACGGGAAGCGCGGCGTGCACTCGCTCGTCGACTGCGCGCCCCAGGGCGGCATGATGCGCGCCTGCGTGTCGGCGACCATGCCGGCCGCGTTGGCCTTCGCGTCGTCGTAAGTCACGAGCGGGAACGGCGCGACGCCGCCCGGCACGTGGCAGTGCTGGCAGGTGTTCTGCAGGATCGGGGCGACGTCCTTGTAGAAGGTCACGCCTCCCGCCGAGGCATCGGGGTTGGTGTTGTTGGAGCCCGAGCCGGTGAAGCAGGCGACGGCAGGGAACAAGCACGCCACCACGAACGCGAAACGACGCATCCGCGAAGATTACGCTGGAT
>DATIQP010000617.1:0-7865 GCA_035470765.1 Polyangiaceae bacterium
TCTTCGAAGATGCGTCGCCCGAGCTCGTTCTTGTAGGGGGGACGAGCGAGGCCAGGGAGGTCTTTGTCGAGCTTGCGGCAGTGGACGATGCGGTCGGTCATTTCAGGGGGTTCGTAGCACTTCTCGCGCCGGTTCGCAGCCCCAGGTTGAGGCAGGATAACCTCGAGCCGTGGCCCTCCTCGCCTTCTGGCTCGCCATGCTGCTCGGGATTGGAACGATCGTTCCATTCTGGCGTTCCAGGGCGTCGCGAAGGGCGCGGATCGCCGTGGTCCTCGCGATGGGCCTCGCGGCGATCGCGCTCGCCGCCCCGCGGCCCCGCGCGGCGCCCCCGATGAAGGGCGCACCCGAGGTCGCGCGCGTAGACGGCTACGCAGGCTCGGACGCGTGCGCGAGCTGCCACCCGGGCGAGCACGCCTCGTGGTCGCGGACCTTCCACCGCACCATGACCCAGCGCGCGAGCACATCGACCGTGCTCGCGCCGCTCGACACGCCCGTCGAGGCCGATGGTCTGAAGTACACGCTCTTCGCCGGCGAGGGCGGCTCGGTGTGGGAAAAGACCGAACGCGGCGAGAAGGAGCGCGTGCTCATCACGACGGGCTCGCACCACATGCAGGGCTACTGGATCGCCGCGGGGGCCGGCGCGCTGCGCATGCTGCCGTTCGTCTTCGCGCGCGACGAGGCCAGAGCCGTCCCCCGCCGAGAGGCGTTCGTCGAGCCGCCGAGCTCGTTGCAGCACGACGTGCGCTGGAACTCGAACTGCATCCAGTGCCACGCCACGGCCGGCAGGCCGGGCGCG
Organism: Polyangiaceae bacterium; assembly: GCA_035470765.1. Taxonomy (GTDB): domain Bacteria; phylum Myxococcota_A; class Polyangia; order Polyangiales; family Polyangiaceae; genus DASXHD01. Next base: position 797 of record DATIQP010000617.1, read on the forward strand.
ACCGACGAGGGCTTCGACTCCGGCGCCGCCGAGCTCGGCATCGCGTGCGAGGCCTGCCATGGACCGGGCGCAGCGCACGTCGAGCGGCACCACGATCCGCTGACGCGCTGGGCGCAGCGCCGGAGCAAGGAGGCCGACCCGAGCATCGTCAACCCCGCGCGCTTGCCGGCGGACCGCGCCGCAGCCGTGTGCGGCCAATGCCACGCCTACGCGTACCCGAAGGACGAGGACGCGTTCTGGCGGAGCGGCTACGCGGAGCGCTTCCGGCCCGGCGAGCTGCTCGACGCGTCGCGCACGCTGCTGTCGCCTGCGGTGCTCGCGGACCCGAATGGGCCCAAGGTGGATCTGCCGGCGGGCGATCTGTTCTGGCCCGACGGGACGGTCCGCGTCGCGGGGCGCGAGTACAACGCGATGATCCAGTCCGCCTGCTACCTCCGGGGCGCGGGCGAGCGCCGGCTGTCGTGCGTGAGCTGCCACTCGATGCACCGCAGCGATCCCGACGATCAGCTGCGGCGAGACCACTCCGTGCAAGCTACATGCATTTCGTGCCACACGATGCCGGCGGGCCACTCGCGCCACGCGCCGGGCTCGCCCGGCGACGCGTGCGTCGCGTGTCACATGCCCAAGACCAGCTACGCGCTGCGCCGCGGGGTGAGGTCGCACCGCATCGACGTCCCGGACTCGCGCGGCGTGGCGGGGCGGCCCAACGCCTGCAACCTCTGCCACCTCGATCGCTCGCTCGCGTGGACCGTGAAGGCGCTCATGAAGTGGCAGGCCGGCGTCGACGTCTCGCCGGAGCTCCCCGACGTGCCCGAGGGCGCCATGGGGCTGCTCACCAGGGACGCCGCAGAGCGCGTGCTCTGGGCGGACGCGATGGGCGATCCCGACGCCATCGCGGCCTCCGGCTCGGACTGGGAGGCGCCGCTCCTCCAGTTCGCGGCCGAGCACGATCCGTACGCGGTCGTGCGCTACGTCGCGGGGCGCTCGCGCCGCGCGGTCGAGGGCGCCAAGCCGGCCAAGGGCCCCGCGGGCGTGGGGATGGCTCCCGCGGACATCGCGTCGCTCGCCCTCATCCGCGACAATCGCGATATCACGGTGGCAGAGTGACCAACGTGGACCAGACGGACGCGCTCGTTCGCAGGCACCTTCGCATCGGCTACGTCGCGCTCGCCGTCTTCCTGACGCTGGGCGCGGTGCTCGAGGCGCTGCACGGCTTCAAGGTCGGCTTCTACCTCGACGTCGACAACGAGGCGCGGCGGCTGATGTGGCGACTCGCCCACGCTCACGGCGCCCTGCTCGCGCTGGTGCACGTCCTCTACGCGCTGACGCTCAGGGCGATGCCTGGTGCCGCGCGCCCGATCGCGTCGAGCACGCTCACGGCGGCGCTCGTGCTCATCCCCGGGGGCTTCTTCGTGGGCGGGGTCAGCGTCGCGGGCGGCGATCCGAACCTCGGCGTGCTGCTCGTGCCCGCGGGGTTCGTCGCGCTGCTGGTGTCGGTCGCCGCCACGGCCCGAGCGCTGCGCTGACGCGGTGCTACGATCCGTCGAGGTGCTACGATGGAATGCATGTGCGTGAAGCCCCAGGCTCTGCTCGGCGCGGTGGCGGCCAAGCTCGAGCGCGACGGGACGGAGCCGAGCGCGAGGGACATCGCCGCGCTCGTGGCCTCCGGCTGCACCGAGGCCGAGGTGAACGCGGCGCTCGAGCGGGCGCGCGCGCGGCGCCTCACTACTTCTTCGGAGTAGCGACCGATCCCTCGCTCTGCTCGGGCATGCGGCTCGACTGCGGGCGGCGCTTCCGGAAGAGCAGAAGGTAGTTGAAGCCGCGGAGGAAGAAGTTCCCCTCGTCGGCGGCGCGCCGGTAGTTGCCCATCTCGAGCGTCTTGTTGTGGCGAGCCACGGCCACGATGTCGAGCGGGATGAAGTGCTCCTTGGCCATCTCGAAGATCTCGAAGCCGAGCGGGTAGAAGCCCCGGTCCTTCTTGAACACGTCGCAGACGTAGATCGCGAGCGTGCGCTCTTCGCGCAGCACGCGCGCGCACTCCGCGAGCACGACGCGCATCGCGCGCTGGAAGCGGCCGTCGGGCTTGAGCTTCCCCAGGCAGCGAGGGTCGTTCGAGTAGTCGAGGTTGTCGGCGTAGGGCGGGTCGAAGAAGATCAGGTCCACGCTCTTGTTCTTGAGCGGCACGCTGCGCGCGTCGGCGTTCTGGATGTCCGCGCGCGTCGGCGCCACGTCGAAGCCGAGGCCCACGCGGCCGGTGTCCTTGCAGACGTCGAGCGTCGTGCCGCTGCCGCAGAACGGGTCGAGCACCGTCTCGCCCTCGGCCGAGTAGCGCTGGATGACGTTCCAGATCACGTACGACGGCGTGGCGCCGCGGAACTCGCTGCTGCCCTGCTGGCCTTCGCCGTAGTGCTGCGAGGGGTAGTCCCAGAGGGTGGTGACCTGCGGCGCGAGGCGCGGTTTGGGTCGGGGGGCCATCGCGCCAAGGGGTAGCACGGGGCCGCAATCGACGGTGGCTCGATGGCAACTTCGTTGCCACCGCGAGCGGCTGCGACGCCCCGTTTTTGGGGCATTTCTCGACCGTACGGGGTGGACCGCGCCGTGCTTGCTCCGAGGCGATGGCGCGTCCTGTTCTGCTCGCCGCCCTGCTGGTTTTCACCCTGGGTTGCTCCTCCTGGGTCGCGACGGCGGATGCCCCGGCATCGGCCAACTACTTCGCGATCCAGGTCCGACAGCAGCACCTCGACAAGGTCGATCTGCTCTTCGCGATCGACGACTCGCCGTCCATGAGCGACAAGCGAGAGCTCCTCGCCGAGGCATTGCCGGCTCTCGTTCGCCGCCTGATCACGCCGGACTGCATCGCGAACGACGGCAGCACCTGCTCGACCGCCAGCGACTGCGCGAGCTTCGGCGCCTCCGCGCGGTGCGACACGTCCCGCGGATTCGGGATCTGCGTGGTGCCGGGAACGACGGACGCCTGTCCGGCGAACACGGCTCGCGAGATCAAGCCCGTTCTCGATCTGCACGTCGCCGTCGTGTCATCGTCGCTCGGCGGCGGCGGCTCGCCCGACGTTTGTACGGCACCGGCGGAGGACGCTCACGGGCGTCTCACGGGCGTACTCCCGACGATGCAGCCGCGAGACGGCTCGGGCGGCGGGTTTTTGGCCTGGTTTCCCCACGTCGCGGAGAACGCCGGCAAGCCCGCGCCGAACGTCACCGCGTACGGCAGCGCGCCCAAGCTGCTCGCCGACTTCGGCTCGCTGGTCGCGAGCGAGGGAACGAGCGGGTGCGGCCTCGAGGCGCAGCTCGAGAGCTGGTACCGCTTCTTGATCCAGCCCGATCCGTGGGCGGAGATCGCCCTCGACTCGTCCAATCCCGGCGCGCCCGTGGCGAAGCTGATCGGCGTCGACACGACTCTCCTGAAGATGCGGCACGACTTCCTGCGCAAGGATTCGCTCGTCGGCGTCATTCAAGTCACCGACGAGGACGACTCCTGGAGCGATCCGCTCTGGGACGGCGGTCACGGCTGGTGGGCGCGCACGCAGAGCTTCCCGGGCGGGCCGGGCCAGGGGGCCGGGCCGCGCGGCACCAGCGACTGTGACAAGGACGCGAACGATCCCGACTGCACCTCGTGCGCGTTCGCCACGCGCACCAAGCCCGTCTCGGGGACCCCCATCGCGCAGGATCCCAATTGCACGAGCTGCGCGGGCGGTCTCTCCAGCTGCGCGCAGAAGGGCTGGTACACGCCGCAGCAGGACGGCCTCGGCGCTCGCTACACCGACGACATGCGCCGCCGCTACGGCCTCGATCCACAGTGGAACGTCCAGCGCTACATCGACGGGCTGCGCTTGGACCGGGTGCCGGACCGCGATCACGAGGTGCACGATCCGTCGCAGTACCTCGCGACGCAGCGCAACTGCACGAACCCGCTGTACGCCTCGGTCCTTCCCGACGGCAGCGACACGAGCCACGACGCGCTGTGCGCGCTGTTCGTGGGGCCGCGGACGCCGGACCTCGTCTTCTACGTGCTGATCGGCGGCGTGCCGCCCTCGCAGCTGTACGACGCGCAAGGCCACTTCAAGGAGTACCTCGGGACCGCCGACTGGACCGCGCTGCTCGGCGGAGATCCACACACGGTCGAGTCGATCGCGCCGCGTCCCGGGCTCGAAGCTCCCGGCGCGAGCTACACGCTCGGCTCCGATCCCGATCACGGGCGCGAATGGAACACGTCGGCGGGAGCCCTCGCCGACGTGCCGGCCGCGAACGTCGACCTCCAGTTCGCGTGCACGTTCCAGCTTCCCTCCCCGCGCGACTGCACGCAAGCCAGCGCGCCGTGCGACTGCGCGCCCGGTTCCCCCGGTGCGACGGCGCCGGACGGGCCGCCGCTCTGTGATCCCGCGAACCGCACCACACAAGTCCGCGGCAAGGCCTACCCGAGCACGCGCGAGCTGCGCGTCGCGAGGGGCCTCGGAGCACAGACGACCGTGGCTTCGATCTGCGAGCTGCCTGGCTACGGTTTTGCGCAGGCGATCCAGGGCATCGTCAACCGCTTCAAAGGAGGTGACGGCCAGTGCAGCATGCTCCACATGCCGCAGCCGGACGCGCGCTGCGACCTACCGTGCGTCCTGCTCGTGATCTACGTCAGCCAAACCGATCAGGCCGCGGGCTGCACCGATCCGGGGATGAGCCAGCCGGACCCGCTCACGCTCGACGCGTTCCATCGCGATTGGCGCGAGTGGCAAGGCGACGCGGCCATCGCGACCCCGCCGCCCGTGGTGTGCGTCTATCGGCAGCTCCTCGGTGGCGACGCGTCGAGCCTCGCAGAGGCCACGGGCTGCTCGAATCCCAGCCCCGACTATCAGGGGATCGCGTGCGACCGCGACCTCGGCGCGCCGCCGGGCTGGTGCCTCGTGATGGGCGCGGCGAACACGGGGGGCTGCCCGTTTGCCATCGAGTTCGGCAGCGTGGATCCGCCTCCGGGAACGACCCTCTCGCTCGAGTGCCTACAAACCCAGTAGTCTGCACCCTCCTTGACCGCGAAGACCGTCCGTCACCCGATCGTCTGGACCATCCTGTATCTGCCCTTCGGCGCGCTCGGCGGCTTCGTCGGCGTCGCGCTCACGTTCCTAGCGACCAAGCACGGGCTGAGCATCACCGAGGGCGCGCTCCTCAGCGGCTCGAGCCTGCTCATCTCGTGGCTCAAGTGGCTCTGGGCACCGATCGTCGACGTCACCCTCTCGCCGCGCCGCTGGTACGTCATCTCGACCTTCGCGTCGGCCATCGGCGTGCTCACCATGTCGGTCGTGCCGCTCGCGCCGCAGACGCTCGGGCTCCTGCTCGCCGTCATCGCGCTCGCGAGCCTCGTGAACTCGGTGGTGGGGATGGCGGTCGAGGCGATGATCGCGGCGTCCACGCCCGCCGATCAGATCGGCCGCGTGAGCGCGTGGTTCCAGGCGGGCAACCTCGGCGGCAACGGCCTCGGCGGCGCGCTCGGGCTCTGGCTCGTCGTGCACCTGCCGGCGCCGTGGATGGCCGGGGCGATCATGGGCGCGCTCTTCATCCTCTGCTGCACCGCGCTCCTGGCGACGCCCGAGGCACGGGCCCACGCCGCGCCGGACGGAGCGCTCGCCGCCACCAAGAGCGTCGTGCGCGATCTCTGGGAGATGATCCGGACCAAGGGCGGCCTGCTCGCCGCGATCCTGTGCGTGCTGCCCGTCGGCACGGGCGCGGCGAGCGGCGTGCTCACGCAGGCGAAGGTCGCGGCCGCGTGGCACGCCGGCGAGGACGAAGTGGCGCTGGTGCAAGGGCTGCTCGCGGGCCTGGTGACGACCGTCGGTTGCTTCGCGGGCGGCTGGCTCTGTCATCGCATGAGGCCACGCACGGCGTACGCGACCATCGGCCTGGTGCTCGCCGTCATCGCCGCGGGGATGGCCGGCTCGCCGCGCACCGTGACGATGTACGTGGTCTGGAACCTCGTCTACGCGCTGGGCGTGGGGCTCGCGTACGCGGCGTTCACCGCCGTGGTGCTCGACGCGATGGGCAAGGGCTCGGGCGCGACGAAGTACAACGTCTACGCGTCGCTCTCGAACTTCCCGATCTGGTGGCTCGGCTTGTTGCTCGGCGTCACCGCGGACCGGTGGGGCGCCGGCAGCATGCTCCTGGTCGAGGCCGCCATGGGCGTGGTCGGCGTGCTGATCTTCGCGGCGAGCGTCGTGCGGGTCCGGCGCTCCGGCCTCGCCGACGCCACGCCGATCGCCGTCCCCGTCGGCGGCTCAGCCCAGTAGCTGCTCGGCCTTGCGGCGCGCGCCGCCGAGGATCGGGCGGCCGTGGCCGGAGAGCAGGTTCTCGTACTCGAGGCCGGCGGCGTGCAGGCGCCGCAGCGAGGCGAGCGCGGCGGCGTGGTCCTCGGCGTAGTCCGGCGGCGGCAGGCACATGCGCTGCTCGAGGGTGAGCGGCGGCACCGCGGCGAGCAGCGCGTCCCCCGAGAGCAGGCTCGATGTGCCTCCGTGGCGGTAGACGACCGAGCCCGACGTGTGCCCCGGGGCGTGGTGCACCTCGAGGCTCCCGATGCTCTGCCCCTCCTCGAGGACGAGATCGATCGGCACCCGCGTGCGCGTCACGTTTTCGATCGCGGCGAAGAGGCGGGAGATGGGCGGGCCGATGGTCATCGAGAGGCGCGGCGCAGCGGTTTCGCCGGAGAGCACGGCGGCGTCGTCGCGGTGCGCCGCGATGCGCAGGCCGAACCGCTTCCGCAGGAAGCGCGCGTTGCCGGCGTGGTCCGAGTGGCGGTGGGTCAAGAGCACGCCCGTGAGGTCGCGCGGGTCGAAGCCCGTGGATCGCAGCCCCGCGAGCAGCGCGAGGCGCTCGGACGGGTGGCCGGTGTCGACGATCCAGCGATCGCCCGGGCCGCCGTCGAGGACGAAGACGTTGGAGACGATCATGCCCCGCAGCCGGAACAGGGGCCCGACGACGTGGCGCGGGCGCATCAGCCCACCCAGGCGCGCGCGTTGTAGAACATGCGCATCCACGGGCTGTCCTCGCCGAGGCCGTCCGGGCGCCACGAGAGCTGCAC
>DATIQP010000618.1:0-3754 GCA_035470765.1 Polyangiaceae bacterium
GAAGGTCCCCTCGCTGCTCGTCGAGCTCCCGGAGCAGAAGCACGGCTTCCCGGTCCTCGGCCGCTCGGCCACGCTTCAGCCCGCGAGCTGCACGACGCTCCGGTTCCTCCAACTTTTGCAGTCGGCGCCGTCGCGCTGATAACCTCCTCCGCCCCATGCCCAACCCGCGCGCGTGGTTCGCCGTCCTGCTCGCCCTGCCGCTGGCCTGGTCGTGCCGCGGGACGACGGGCGACTCCCCCGCCCCCCATCCGACCACCGCCACCGTCGAAGAGCCGAAGGCGGCCCAGGTGGACGCCGGCGCGGCCTCGGCCTGCAAGCCCATCGAGAAGGCGGCGTACGACATCGGTCCGCTCGACACGAAGATCCTCGGCGAGGAGGTGCCGCTCCCGCCGATCGTGGACGGCTCGCACGACCTGGACGCGTTCTACGCGCGCCTCGCGCGGCTCGTGCGCGGCAAGGCGAAGGACCACGTCCGCATCGCGGTCTACGGCGACTCGAACCTGACGATGGATTTCATCACCGGCGCGATGCGGCGGCTGCTCCAGGGCAAGTTCGGCGACGGCGGCCACGGCTACATCGCTCTGGCGCGGCCCTGGCTCTGGTACAAGCACCTCGACGTCAAGCAGGACTGGTCGAGGTCGAAGTGGACGCCCATCGCGACGTCGACCGACCCCATCCCCGACGGGCACTACGGCGCGGCCGACGTCGCCGGCGAGGCGAGCGCCGTCGGCGCGTGGAGCCTCGTCGGCACGACCGACGACCCGGCCTCGCCCATCGGCAAGGCGGTGAGCTCGATCGATGTATTTTACATGAAACGGCCCGCGGGCGGCTCCTTCAGCGTCAAGATCGACGGCAAGAAGGTCAAGGAGGTCTCCTCGGCCTCCGTCAAGGCGGAGGCGGCGTACGAGCACTTCGACGTGGACGACGGGCCGCACACCGTCGAGTGCGTCGTCGACTCGCCTCGCGTGCGTCTCTTCGGCGCGTCGCTCGAGCGCAAGACGCCGAGCATCATCGTCGACTCGCTCGGCTGCGGCGCGCTCAACTACGCCCAGATGCTGATGGTCAGCGACGCGTCGCGCCGGCCGATGCTTCAGCGGCGCAAGTACGACCTCATCGTCATGCTGCTCGGGACCAACCTCTTCGCGCCCGGGCTCCACGAGAAGTGGATGAACGACGAGATCGGGGACATCGAGCGAGACGTCCCCAACACGCCCATCCTGGTGATGAGCCCGCCGGACATCGAGCTGCACCAGAAGGACACGCACTCGGACCCGCGCATCGTGAGCGTCGTGGCGCAGCTCGCCGAGATCTCGAAGAAGCACGGCTGGGCGTTCTGGAACTTCTGGGAGGCGATGGGCGGCGACATGTCGATGATGCGCTTCGCCCGCAACGGCCTCGGGACGTGGGACCTCGTTCACCTGACGAAGGACGGCGGCACCCTGATGGGCACGCGCGTGGCGCACGCCGTGCTCGCCGGCTTCGAGGACTACCTGAAGGCCCACCCCGAGGCGGGCTGCGACGACGACGACCGCTGAGGGAGGGCCCCGATTATGCGGCGTCGCGGCCGCGGACGAGTTGCTTCATCAGCACCTCGTAGCGCCGAGCCGGGCCGTCCCAGCTCCGATCGAGCCGCATGACGCGCTTCACGAGGGCGCTCCATTTCGGCAGCACGCGCGCGGCGATCGCCCGCTCGGTGGCGGCGAAGAGCGCGGCGGGAGACGCCTCGTCGAACAGGAAGCCCGTGCCCGTCTCGAGCTTGGCGTCGCAGTCGACGACGGTGTCGACCAGGCCGCCTGTGCGCCGCGCCACCGGGAGCGCCCCGTAGCGCTGCGCGTACTGCTGGACGAGGCCGCACGGCTCGTAGCGGCTCGGGACGACGACGACGTCGGCCGCCGAGAAGAGGCGGTGCACGACGGGCTCCGGCGCCGCCCTGAGGAAGACGGCGCGGCCGTGCGAGCGATCGACCGCCGCCTGCACGCTCGCCATGAGATCGGCGTCGCCGTCGCCCGCGATGACGATCTGCGCGTCGGTGGCGCGCAGGACGTCCGGCAAGGCCTCGGCGAGCAGATCGAAGCCCTTCTGGTGGACCATCCGGCCGACGCTCGCCACGAGCGGAGCGCTCGGCTCGAGCGGCAGGCCGAGCTCGCGCTGCAGCGCGCCCTTGCAGCGCACGCGCGGGCTCGGATCCTGCGCGTCGTAGCGGATGTTGAGGGACGCGTCGACCGCAGGGTTCCACACCGCATAGTCGATGCCGTTGAGGATGCCGACGACGGGCCCGCGCGCGGCCGAGCGATCGCGGAAGACGCCCTCGAGCCCCGAGCCGCCTTCCTCGGTGAGGAGCTCGCGCGCGTAGGTGGGGCTGACGGTGGTGACCGCGTCGGCCGTGACGATGCCGAGCTTGAGCAGGTTGATCTTGCCGTAGAACTCCGCGCCCTCGACGCTGAAGTGCTCCCAGCCGAGGCCGAGCGCGCCGAGCTGCTCCTTGGCGAAGATGCCCTGGTGGGCGACGTTGTGCAGCGTGAGCACGGTCTTGGTGGCGGCGAGCTCCGGCGTCTCCTTGGTGGCCTCGCGGATGAACGTGGGCACGAGCGCCGTCGGCCAGTCGTGGCAGTGCACGACGTCGAACGGCGAGCCGGTCGCGGCGCGCTGGCGCGCGATCTCGGCGGCGGCCCGCGAGAGGGCCGCGAAGCGCGCGCCGTTGTCGCCGTAGTCCTGGCCGCCCTCGCCGTAGACGCCGGCGCGGTCGTACATGCCGGGTACGTCCACGAGGACGATGTCGACCTGGGAGGCGAGGCGCCCGTCGAAGAGCGTCACGTCGTAGGTGATGCCGCCGAGCGCGACCCGCAGCGGCGTGAGCCGGCGCGCGACGAGCAGGCCGCCCTGCTCGAACGCCTGGAATCGAGGCAGCACGAGCGTGACCTTGTGGCCGAGCGCGCGAAGCGCCTTGGGCAGCGCGGCGGCGACGTCGGCGAGGCCTCCGACCTTGACGAAGGGGGCGAGCTCGGTCGTGACGAAGAGGATGTCCACGCGGCCTCTTTAGCACGCACCCATGCCGTGACGCAGCCGTCAGTTTGGCGCTACAACGAATCGGCATGACCCGCCTCCGAGCCTCCGACGGGCACTACGAGCGGCCCGCGGGCCTGCCGGAAGGCTCGGTCCTGTCGGTGTTTCGGGTGCCGCCCGAGGTCGCGGGCCAGCGGCTCGACCTGTTTCTCAAGGCCCAGCTCCAGCGCACCAGCCGGACGCGCGCCCAGACCATCGTCCGCGCCAGCGCCTACGACGAGGCCGGGCGTCGCATGCGCCCCGGCGAGCGCGTCCACGCCGAGCAGCTCGTCCTTTTGTGGCGGCCTCCGTGGGACGAGGTCCCGGTGCCGACCTCGGTCGCCGTGATCTACGAGGACGAGCACCTGCTCGCCGTCGACAAGCCACCGAAGCTGCCCGTGCACCCGACGGCGCGCTACCACAACAACACGCTCATCAAGGTGCTCCAGCGCGCACGACCCGGTCAGTTCGTCTCGCTCGGGCACCGGATCGATCGCGAGACGAGCGGCGTCTTGCTCGTGGCGAAATCGAAGGCGTGCGATCGCGCGCTCAAGAAGAACCTCGAGGCGCGCGACGGGATCGAGAAGACGTACGTCGCGATCACGCGCGGCGTCCCCGACATCAAGATGGGCGAGCTCTTTCGTTTCGAACGAAACGTCGAGCTCGACGCGACGAGCCGCTACAAAGTGAAGATGCGCGTGAGCGACGCGCC
>DATIQP010000619.1:0-6611 GCA_035470765.1 Polyangiaceae bacterium
CTCGTCATTTTCGGGGTCGAACAGGTCGAGCACGTTGTAGGTCGCAAGCACGAGGCCCATTGGCTACAATCTACATGATGGCACTTCCCTCCGAGGACTCGCTCCGCGCGCTCGTGACGAGCTACGCACGCCTGCTCTCCGAGCACGGCGAGGCCTTCGAGGGCGCCGAGCTCGTGACCCCGACGGCCGAGCACTTCCCGGATCGCTTCGAGCGGACCGGCGAGAGCCTCGTGCGGCTGCTGGAGCGTGTGGCCAGCTACTCCCCGCTGGGCGAGGACGTGCCTCTCGAGATCGGGCTCGTCGAGGACGGCGGCGGCGACGACGACGGGCACTGCTCGAGCGGATGCTCGCGGCCCGGCGCCCGCGTCGACGGCGTGCAGCACAGCGGCAGAGGCTATCGCGTGCCGCTGCCGGTGACCGAGCTCGCCAACCCGACGCGGATGGTCTGCGCGCTCGCGCGCGGCGTCGGCGCGGCCGTGCTCGCCGAGGCCGAGGTGCCCGTCGATCCCGAGGACGTGGGCGCGATGAGCGAGGTCGCCGCCGCCCTGTCGGGCTTCGGCGTCGTGCTGCTCGAAGGCTCGCACGTGTACGCCAAGTCGTGCGGCGGGCCGAGCATCCACCAGGGCACTGCCCTCTCGCCGGGCGAGCTCGGCGTGCTGCTCGCCCTGTTCTGCGAGATCGCCGGGCATGATACGCGCGCCGCGCGCAAGTACCTCGGGGCGACGCAGCTCGAGGCGTTCGACGAGGCGCGCGAGTGGGTCGAGACGAACGCAGCGCTCGTGCGAAAGCTACGCGACGCGCCTGAGCTGCTCTGCGGCGGCGCGTTCGAGGTCGCGACGAAGAAGCCGGGGCTGCTCTCGCGGCTGTTCGGCGGCAAGCACAAGGACGACGCCGGAGGGCTCGCGGCCGCCCCCACCTCCCCCGCGCGCCGGCAACGCAGCGCCGAAGAGGAGCGCCGGCTCGCCGAGGCGCGCGCGCTCGTCGAGGAAGAGCTCGGTTGAGCTAGAGTGGCGGCGTGGAACGCCAGCCGCCCGTCTTGCCCTCGGACGAAATCGATCTCTACGTCCGCACGTATTCGTCGCTGCTCCGGTCGTCCGGGCGAGTGAGGGTCCGCGCGTTCGAGGAGGCGCACGCCTATTGCAACTCCTCGCTGCACCCGCGCGCGCTCGCCGCCGAACCGGACGTCTCGGCGTTCGCGTACGCCGCGGCGCGCCTGCCCCTCGAGATGCCGCGCGTGAAGCTCGTGGTCCTCGGCCAGTCGCACGAGCTCTTCGAGGCGCAGGGCTTCGACGTGCGCGACTGGGCCGTGGTCGCGACGCGCGGGCGCAGGAGACCGCTGCGCTTCGACGGCCGCGACACGCTGGCCGCGTACATCGCGAGCGTGAGCGACATCGACGACCTCGTTCCGATCGTGACCGCGTACCAGATCGAGTGGAACAAGATGCACGCGCGGCTGCGCTCGCTGCCCGCCGGGCAGGTCCCGGAGGACGCGCGGCTGCGCGAGCTGCTCGGCCTCGACGAGGCGGGGCTCGCGACGCTGAGGAGCGCGCTCGGCGATTTCCCCGCCGGCGTCGAGGCGATGCGTGCCGAGGCGTGCGACGTGTCGGTGCAGATGCTGGCGTCGTCGTACTCGCAGTTCCAGCGCGCGGCGCAGCGCTGGTGGAGCGGCATCGAGCCGGAGTACGTCCGCAAGGAGCACCCCCGGCGGCCGCCCGTGTACTTCGTCTCGTCGAACACCCACGCCATCGCCAACCTCCTCGGCGGCTACGCGCACGCGCACCAGGGCGAGATCGTCGATTTCATCCGCGCGAAGAACCCGGAAGGATTGAAGGACGAGCTCGACGACGCCATCGCCCGCGGCGACGCCGAGAAGCGCGCCGGGCTGCTGCACTACCTCTTGCGCGCGTACATCCACGACGACCCGAGCGGCGCGCGCATGCGACAAGTGCGCGCCTTCGAGGCCGAGCACGGCCTCGTGCACCTGTCGGGGCCCGGCCGCGTCGACGTCGACGTGCAGATCATCCACCTCTCCAAGATCGACCCCGCGAACCTGGATCCACGCCTCGTCGTGCCGGGCCTCGAGCGGCTCGCCCGGAGCGACGCCTACATCGTGAACATCGACTACCCGCTCGGCATGGCCGCCTACCACCTGCTCTCGCGCCTCGGTCAGGGCGTCGGCGACGTACGCGGCGTGTACGTCATGGGCAAGGCGGCCACGCTCAACGGCCGCGTCGGCGACGTGATGCTGTCGGGCGTCGTCTACGACGAGCACACGCGCAACACGTTCCTCTTCGAGAACGCCTTCCGCAGCAAGGACGTGGAGCCGTACCTGCGGCACGGCAACGTGTTCGACAACCAGTCGGCGCTGACCGTGCGCAGCGCCTTTTTGCAGAACCGCAACTACATGAACGCCTTCTACCGGGACGGCTACACGGTGCTCGAGATGGAGGCGGGGCCGTTCTTGTCCGCGATCTACGAGCTCGTCAATCCGGTACGTGTGCGCAACGCCGAGATCGTGCACCTCTCCGGGCACACGCCGTTCGAGGTGGGCTTCTTGCACTACGCGTCGGACACCCCGTATTCGCGCCGGCAGTCGCTGTTGTCCAAGAGCCTGAGCTACTTCGGCGTCGACAGCACCTACGCGTGCGCGATCGCCATCGTGCGGAGGATCCTCGAGCGCGAGCTGAGGGCCGCCCCAGGCTGAAGCCCGGGGTGGCCTGTCAGGCCGTCAGGACGATCTTGCCCGTCGTCTTGCGGCCCTCGAGCATGCGGTGCGCGTCCGCCGCCTGCTCGAGCGGGAGCGTCGTGCCGCGCAGCAGGCGGAGCTTGCCCTCGATGACGTACCGGGCGAGCTGCTCGATGGCCGGGGCGCACGCGCCAGGCCGGCGGACGAGCGCCGTCAGGTAGTAGCCGATGACCGACGCGTTCTTCGCCATCAGGCCGACGGGCTCCAAGGTGCCGCGCAGGTCGCCCGTCGCCGCGCCGTAGACGACCATCCGTCCGAAGGGAGCGAGGCATGCGAGGTTTCGCTTGTAGATCTCGGTGCCGCCGAGCATCTCGAGGACGACGTCGACGCCCTCGCGGGTCGCTCCCTTGACGGCCTGCACGAAGTCGCCGCTCCGATAGTCGACGGCGAGGTCCGCGCCGAGCTCGCGCACGAGCTTGCACTTGTCCTCCGAGCTGGCCGTGCCGGCGACGAAGCCGGCGCCGAGGAGCTTCGCGAGCTGCACGGCGATCGAGCCCACGCCGCCGGCGGCCGCGTGGACGAGGACGCGCTCGCCCGGCTGCATGCGCCCCGCGAGCGTGAGCAGGTGGAGCGCCGTGACTCCTTGCACCGGCAGCGCCGCCGCGTCCTCGAACGAGAGCTCGTCCGGGATCGGGAAGACGAACGAGGCGGGCGTGACGACCTTCTCGGCGTACGCCTCGGCGCTCGCGAAGAGGACGACGCGCTGCCCTGCGACGACCCCCCGCACGCCCTCGCCGACCGCCAGCACCTCGCCGGCCGCCTCGAGGCCCGGGATCTGCGGGAAGACCGGCTTGACGAAGTACTCGCCCTTGCGAAAGTGCACGTCGGCGAAGTTCACGCCAGCGGCGCGCACGCGCACCAGGACGTGCTCGGGCCGCAGGACGGGATCGGCGACCTCCTCGCACGCGAGGACCTCGGGGCCGCCGGTGCGGTGGAAGCGGACGGCGCGCATCAGGCGTCCTCGCGCACCGCACGTTCGGCGATGCGGTCGACCAGCGACGGCGCGACGAGCTTGAGCCACATGCCGACCTTCGCGCGCGGCGTCATCACCACCTCGCGCGAGCGCCGATCGATCGCCCGCACGATGATCTCCGTGCACTGCTCGAGGCTCATCGTGTCCCGCGACTCGTTGCGCGGGCTCTTCTCGAGGGGCTTGCCGTCGGGGCCGAGGACCTTGGCGCGGATGTCGGTCCTGACGAAGCCGGGCGAGACGACGAGCACGTCGACGCCGCTCGAGGCGAGCTCGATCCGGATCGAGTCGAGGAAGCCTTGCATCGCGTGCTTGCTCGCGGCGTAGCCGCTGCGCGTCGGTACGCCCGTCTTGCCGGTGAGCGAAGAGATGCCCACGACGAGGCCGCGCGAGGCGAGAAGGTGCGGGAGCGCGAAGTGTGTAGAGTACACGGTCCCGAGGTAGTTCACCCGCATGATGCGATCGAACATGGTGATGTCGGTGACCTCTCGGAACCGCGCCCACATGCTGATGCCCGCGTTGTTGACGAGCACGTCGATCCCTCCGAAGCGTTTCACGGCGGCGTCGACCATCGCCTTGCACTGGGCGAGATCGGTCACGTCCGTGCGCACGGCGAGGGCCTTGCCGCCGGCGACCTCGCACTGCTCGGCGAGCCGGGCGAGCTCCGCCTCGTTGCGCGCGGCGAGCACGACGTTCGCGCCTCGCGACGCGTAGGTTCGAGCTAGGGCGGCGCCGATCCCCGTGGAGGCGCCGGTGATGACGAAGGTCTTGGCCATGCGGCCATCCTACTCATTTGCGCCTACTTGATGATGGCCATCGTCTGCTGGTTGATCGCGCAAAGCTCGCCGCGCGGCGTCCAGAGCTCGCGGACTTCGGCGAGGTAGCCCTGCTGCGACCCCAGCAACCGCGAGCGATGATAGAGCGGCTCGCCCAGCGACCAATCGGCCTCGAAGAAATGCGCCGCGAACGAGATCGTGCCGAAGGGGCGCGGCCCCGCGAGCACCGGCAGCACGCTCGGGAAATACGCGTCCACGAGGCCGATCAGCGCCACCCAGCGCGGCACGTCGCCGGGCTCGCGAAAGCGAACCCACCCCTCGATCGACGCGTCGCGCGCGTCGCTGAACGGGACGCCGGAGACGAGTCGGTACTCGAGGTGACGAGCGAAGCTCGGACCGAACAAGACGTCCGGCACGACGGGCACGTCCGCGAACGGCGGCGGCGACGGGCGCGGCAGCTCCACCCGATCCAAGCCCACCGGGCGCGTCTTCCCGAAGCTCGTCACGGCGTGAGCGAGGACCTCGCCTCCTTGCTCCAGCTGCGCGACGAGGGTGCTCAAACCGCTGCCCTCGCGGAGCGTGGTGAGCCGCACCCGCGCCGGGCCTACCAGCACTGCGCCCGGGAGCTCCGCGGTGATCGCACGGAGCGGACGCTCGCTCGGATCGACGCGCCCGCCCGCCGCTCGTGCCAGCACGGCGAGCGTGAGGCCGCCGAACGCTCCGCGTCCTTGCTGCCATCCGTCGGGGACGTTCCACACCGCTGTCGCGTCGAGGCGAGTGAGCTCGTCGAAGGTCATGCCGCGGAGTCTAGTGCGCGAGCGACTGCTCCGGGTACTTGCCCGCGAGCTCGGCCTCTGCGGCGCGCGCGCCGACCTCGTCGCCCGTCGCGCGGAGGGCCTGGATCTCGACGTTGAGCTCCTCGGGCACCATGCGCGCCCCGCGCTTGTGACGCTCGGCGCGCACGAGCCGCAGCGCGACCTCGGGCTCGCCCCGTCGCAGCGCCCCGCGCGCTTCGCTCACGGTACGAGCCTCGCGCGCGAGGCGGTCCTGCTCGGAGAGGACAGGCGGGGCCGGGGCGACCTGCGCGGGTTGCGTGGCTTGCGTGGCTGGCGTCTTGTCCGCGGCCGCGGGCTCGACGGTGATCTCGTCCTTCGGGTCCGCCGTCGGCGCCACGTGGCCGCGGATCACGACGGGCAGTCGCGGCATCTCGACGGGCGGAGCGATCTCGCGCGTCTCGCGCACCCGCGCCGCCTCGACCTCATGGCCCGTGGAGGTGGAGGAGCGCAACGCCACGATGGTGCCCGCGACGCCGAGCGCGACCGAGGCTCCGAGCGCCATGCCGAGCACGAGCTTGCTCGAAAGGACCCCGAGGCCCTTGGCCGCGACCGCCGCCGACGCCGCCGTCGAGGCCGCCGTGGACGCCTGGATGCCGGACCACATGGCCTCTTGCGCCGCCGCGCTCGGCCCGTCGAACCTCGCCTGCTCGAGCAGCTCCTTGGTGGAGACGGAGAGGCTCATCGCGCACCTCCCGCCACCACGCGCAGCCTCGTGTTCGAAAGCCGCACGCCGCTGGGGCGCTCCTGCGCGCGCAGCGCGCCCTCGAGCTGCTGCCGCGCGACGCGCAGCCGCGAATAGACGGTGTTCACCGGGATCACCAGCGACTCCGCGATCTCGGGCGCGGTCATCTCCTCGATCTCGTGCAGCACGAGCACGGAGCGCTTCTCGACGTCGAGCGTCGCGAGAGCCCGGTCCAGCCGCTCGAGCGCCTCGTGCTGGGCGATCACCTCCGACTGCTCCGGCTCGGTGCGCTCGAGCTCCTGGGCGACACCGCCGTCGGCGTCCTCGGGGTGGCGACGCCGGTGGCGGCGCCACTCGGAGGCCACGCGGAGCACGATCTGGAAGAGCCACGCCCTCGGCCCGTGCCCGCGCTCCTCGTACGTGCTCATGCGGCGGTGCGCGACGACGAAGACCTCCTGCACGCGGTCCTCGACGTCGCACGGCGCGACGCCGAGCCGGCGGAGGTTGCGCCACACGAACGCGACGTGCGCGTCGTACATGGCGCGAAAATCGATGGGGTTCGTCGGATTCACCGGAGCCTCCAGGTTACACCCACTTGCGC
>DATIQP010000620.1:0-7600 GCA_035470765.1 Polyangiaceae bacterium
CTGCCGCGGATGCCGTCGTGGTTGGCGTCGTCGGGATCGGCGTTCTTCAGGATCTCCGCGTCGGGCAGCTCGGCGATCAGCCCCGCGCCGAAGAACGGGATCGGGTTGCGCGTCGCCGTGACGTTCGTTTGCGCGGGCGTGGACACGCGCGTCTGCGCGTCGAGCGTGAACTGATCGAGCACGCCGCTCTTGCCGAGTGGGTTGAACGAACCGTCCGTCAAGGACTGGCCGACGAGCAAGAAGTTGCGGTAGCGCGCCGCCGAGCCGCCGGGGGCAGGTCGCTCGTGGCACGCCGTGCAGAAGGTGACGTTGAACGCGGGCCCGAGGCCCTCCGCCTTCGTGAAGCGATGGAGTGCGACGGTCTTGCCTCGCTCGAAGGTCGCTTGCTGGTCCGGCGTGGCGCTCGGCATGACGGACCCGAGGTCGCCGAAGACGCCCGTCGCGGGCTGCGGTCCAGGCCCGCACGCGGCGATGACCGCCGCGAGGATCGTTCCGCCGAAGACCAACGAATCAAGCCGCACGCATCGCCTCTATTCGTCCGAGCCGAGCAGCCGGGTGTAAGCCACCCCCTGGTAGGCCGGCGGGTTCGCCGTTGCAAGGTTCCCGCCAACCGCGAAGAGCCTCCCGCTCGAGTCGCCAAAGACCGAGTGAAAGTCGAGCGGCGTCGGAGGATCGATGGTGGTGAGCTTCATCGTCCCGAGGTCGAGAACGCCCAGCGTTCCATAGGTTCCGACGACGTGCGCCTTCGTCGGCGTGCGCATCCACACGCCGTTCAGACCGGGCGCCGGGGCGAGGTCGGTGGTGTGCCAGGAAGTGCCGTCCCACACGCTGACGATCCCGTTCGAGCGGCCGCCCACCGCGACAATGCGGTCAGGCCCCGTCCCCCAGAGCGAGACCAGATCGTCGCTCGCGCCGACGAGCTCTTCGCTCCAGTTTGTCCCATCGAAATGGAGGACGACCCCTCGCTGGCCGACCGCATAGACGTTGTTGGCCGCCGTCCCCCACACCTTGAGCAGCTGCCAGACGTTGGCCTTCTGGAGGCTCGGCAGGGCCTGGGCGGTCCACGCGGCACCATCGAAGTGCAGCAGCGTGGCCTGCCCGTCGGCGAGCCCGTCGCCGCCCACCGACCAGAGATCGTTCGGCGCTGCGCCCCACACGCCCCAGAGGTTCTGCGTCGTGGGAGTGGGCTGCTGCTGCCACGTCTTGCCGTCGAAGTGCAGCACGGTGCCGCCGTTGCCCACCATCGTGACGTTGTCCGGGCCGAAGCCGAAGCACCAGTTCAAGAGCGGGGTCGCGATCCCGAGGCTCAGCGGTGACCAGCTCTGCCCGTCGAAGTGCATGACCGCGCCCGCCGTGGTCGTCCCCCCGACGGAGTAGAGATCGCTGGGCGAAGGCCCCCACGTGTCGAGCAGCCAGCCGGCCTGCGAGGCGTCGAACGTCGGCGCCCAGGGGGTGCCGGCCGACGGCGTCGAGCAGGCGAGAAGGCCCGCCAGCGCGGCCAAGGAAGCGATGCGCACAGCCTCATGCTGGCCTGCCGGGCTTAAGTGATCAACCTCTCTTGACCTTCAGGGTGAGTCGGCGAGGATGGCCCCATGTCCGACAGCATCTCGCACATCCCGCCGGCGGTCGCGCCGATCGTCGGCACCACGCTCCGCGACCACGTCCTCGCCGGGATGCGCGCCGCGCCCGGGTCCACGGGCGAGTTCACCTCGCTCCTCAGCCACGTGTCTCTGGCCATCCGCATCATCGCCGTCCGCGTGCGCAGCGCCGGGCTCGCCAACCTCCTCGGTTACACCGGCGAGATCAACGTACAGGGCGAGGCGGTGCAGAAGCTCGACGCGTACGCGAACGAGGTGCTCGTCAACGTGCTCGAGCGCAGCGGGCACTGCGGCATCCTCGGCAGCGAGGAGCTCGACGGCGCGCGCACGGCCGGGCACCCGGGCAAGTACGTCGTGCTCTTCGATCCGCTCGACGGCTCGAGCAACATCGATCTCAACGGCTCCATCGGCACCATCTTCGCCGTGCTGCGCCGCCAGGACGCGACCTCGCCGCCGAGCGCGAACGAGGCGCTGCGGCCCGGTCGCGACCTCATCGCCGCGGGCTACGCGCTCTACGGCCCGTCGACCGAGATGGTCCTCTCGACCGGACAGGGCGTGCACGTCTTCACGATGGACCCGAACGTCGGCGAGTTCTTCCTGTCGCAGGCGTCCGTGCGCTGCCCGCCCAAGGGCTCGATCTACTCGGTCAACGAGGGCAACCACGCCCGCTGGACGGACGGCGTGAAGAAGTGGAACGCCTGGATCAAGAGCGAGGCGCCCGACGATGCGCGCCCGTACAGCCACCGCTACGTGGGCTCGCTCGTCGCCGACGCGCACCGCACCCTGCTCAAGGGCGGCATCTTCGCCTACCCCGCGGACAAGAAGAGCACCAAGGGCAAGCTGCGCCTGCTCTACGAGGCCAACCCGATGGGGTTCATCTTCGAGCAAGCCGGCGGCATGGCGATCGACGGCCAGCGTCGCATCCTCGACATCGTGCCGGAGGCGATCCACCAGCGCACGCCGCTCATCATCGGCTCGCGGCACGACGTCGAAGCGTTCCGCAGGTTCGCGACCGAAGCTCCCTCGAAGTGAGCTCTGCGACCGGGGCACGCTGACGCTGCCCCGAAGACCTCGTCCTTTACGCCGGGCGCGGCCGGGACTATCCCGCTGTGCACACGAAAGGATGACGCCATGAAAAACGCGATGATTGCCGGCGCCGTGCTGGTCACGCTGGTGGGGTGCTCCAAGCTCACCGGCAAGGGGAACGAAGAGGCGCACGGAGACGCCGCGGCCACCGTCGGCTCGGCGAGCACGACCGGCGCAGGGTCCATCGTCGACAAGGCGCTCAGCTTCCTCAGCGGCGGCCCGTTCGAGGGCGCCATCACGATGAGCATGACCGAGGCCGGCAAGCCCGCCGAATCGATCACCTACACGGTCAAGGGCGAGAAGATGCGCTTCGACCGCCCGGCGGGTCCCGACCCCGGCTACGTCATCGTCGACGGTCCGGCCAAGAAGGTCACCTCGGTCGACGACAAGAAGAAGCTCGCGATCGTCATGACCATGGACGGAATGCCGGGCATGGCCGGCGGGCACGCCGCCGCCGCGGCCGCCGCGAAGAAGCCGACGATCGACAAGACCGGCAAGATGGAGACCATCGCCGGCTACTCGTGCGAAGACTGGAAGATCACCGAGGACAACGGCGAGAAGTCCGAGGCGTGCATGGCCAAGGGCATCGCCTTCCCGTCGATGGGCAGGGCTCAGGGTTGGATGGCCGATCTGATGGATCAGAAGGTCTTCCCGCTCCGCGTCGTGAGCAACGACCCCAGCGGCAAAGAGAAGTCGCGCATGGAGGTCACCAAGATCGAGAAGAAGTCGGTCGAGGAGTCGCAGTTCGAGGTGCCCGCCGGCTACAAGACGCAGAGCATGGAAGAGATGATGAAGAGCTTCGGCGCTGCGATGGGGCACCCCCACCACTGAGGTCCCGCCCGAAGGGCGGGCCGACAGCCCGAAGGGCACTGGTGGACTGAGGCCGATCAGACTCCGGTCGCGTCCGGGCTCCAGACGTACTTGTGCATCTGGAGCTGGACGCGCACGGGGAGCGCGTCCTCGAGCACCCAGCGCACCAGCTCGCGCGCGGCGAGCTTGCCGAAGACCGTGCTGGCGAGCAGGTTCGGCGTCCGCCGCGTGAGATCGCGCTCGCGGACGATCGCTCGCATCCACTCGTAGTCGGCGCGGTCGGCGAGGACGAACTTGAGCTCGTCGCCCGGGCCGATGTGCTCGAGGTTGCTCCAGCGGTTGCGGTGCGACTCGCCCGAGCCGGGCGCCTTGAGGTCCATGATCTTGTGCACGCGCGGGTCGACGCGCGAGACGTCGGCCTCACCGCTCGTCTCGACGAGCACCGTCTTGCCGGCGTCGCAGAGCTCGCGCATCAGCGGCAGCACGGCCGGCTGGAGCAGGGGCTCGCCGCCCGTGAGCTCGATGAGCGGCGTGCCCAGGGCGAGCGCCTTCTCCCGCACCTCTGCGCGCGACATCCGCGTGCCGCCGTAGAAGGCCTGCGGCGTGTCGCACCAGGCGCAGCGCAGGTTGCAGCCCGTCGTCCGCACGAAGGCGCAGCGCAGCCCGGCGAACGTCGATTCGCCCTGGATGCTCGCGTAGATCTCGTGGACGACGAGGCTGTCCTCTTTGGCCATCGCGGGCAGTATGCCATCACCTCGCGCCATTGCCTGCGCTCGCGCTGGGCGCCAGGGGCACGAGCTCCGGAGCCTCGAGCTCGCCCGAGGAGCTCGAGGCCGGCGGCGCCGGCTGCGGCTTCGGAGGCCGAAAGGCGTGCGTATAGTACAGGTACATGCCGTACGCCGCGGCGGCCGCCGCGACCAGGGCGAGGAGGACGATGCGCACGAGCGCGGCCGTGACCGGGCGAACCGGCTCTGGCATGCGTGGCTTGGGTGCGAAGGGCTTGCCGAACGCCATGAGGCTTCTCGTAGCGCGCTCGGGACGATCGGTCAGGGAACGCCGACGGCCGTGAGCACGGTGGTCGAGCCGTCGATCGCCGCCGTGAAATCGAGCTGCGCGCTCGAGAGATCGCCGCTCATCGCTGCGATGCAGGCCGCGCCCTCGGCGGTCACGTTGCCCGAGATGCTCACGCCCGTGCTGACCATGGTGCCGATGACCTGCGCGAGATCGGCGCCGCGCGCCTTGAGCACGACGATGAGCGCCGGGAGATTGTCCTCGAGCGTGCGCACGAGCACGCTCACGTCGGTGTTGGACGTGACGCTGACGTCGACCGCGGGCGGCGTGCACTCCGCACGCGCCTGGACGCTCGCGTTGCAGTTGGCCTGGCACGACGCGTCGGCGGTGCAACCGCCCTCGAGCGTCCCGCCCTTGCACTCGATCGGCGTGGCCTGCACGCTGCACTGGCCCGAGCACTTCACCGCGACCTGACCCGGCGTCGCCTTGCACGTCGCGTCGCAGGTGCCCGAGCAGCTGCCGCTGCAGCTCACCTTCGCGGTCGAGCGGAGCGTGCACTTGCCCGAGCAGGTCCCCTTGCAGGAGCCATCGGCCTGGATGCCGCTGCCGAGCGTCCCCGCGGCGCACGTGCCCTGGCAGTCGCCGTCGCAGTCCACGGCCACGCTGCCCGAGGCCTCGCACGTCCCCGAGCACTGCCCCGTGCACGACCCCTCGCAGTCGATCGTGGGCTGCTGCGCCGTCACGTTGCAGTCGCCCTTGCACGAAACCTCGAGCGTCCCGCCCTTGCACGTGGGCGGGTTGGCCTGCACGTCGCACTGCCCGCTGGCCTCGCACCGCGCCTGGCAGTCGACCTGCGCCTGCACGCTCGCGTTGCACTCGGGCGGATCGAAGACGACCTGGATGGTCACGCCGGCGGCCTTGATCTTGGCGGCGGCCTTGCCGCACCAGTAGTTGGCTGCCTGCGCGTCCTCGCTGGGGGCGCCCGCGGTCGTGTCCGGCGCGAAGCCGAGGGGATCCTCGCCGAGGTCGGTCGCGATGCTGCGGCAAGCGTTCGCCACGTCGGAGACCGAGCCGCGCGAGACCGCGGCGAGCGAGCTCGCAGCGCTCGCGAACGAGTAGGCGTCCCCCTGGACGGTGGCGTCGAACTTGGCGGCGACCGCGTTGAGGTCGCCCTTCGCGTACTCCGGGCAGCACACGGCGCTCTGCGCCTGCTGCACGGCGCTGCACCCGTTGGAAAGGACCGGCAGCGCCAGAGTGATGGCGATCGCGGCCGCCTTGAGGTGATTGCAAGTCGTCATGTCCACTCCTCCACGTCGTGGGTTCGCCACGGCAAGGCCCAGTACTGCCGCGCCTCGGCGCGGAGAGCAAGCGTTACAGCTCGCCGAGGCCGAGGGCGGGGGAGTGACCTTCGGCGCCCGCGGGCGGGAGCACCGTCCTCTCGCGCAGCATCAACACGAGGTCGCGCAGCCGGTCGATCTGCTCGAGCGCGTTCGCCGGGGGCTCGCTCGCGACGGGCCACGGGAGCGGCGGGCCGAAGGGATCGCGAAAGAGCACCGGCATCTTCGGGCCGACCCAGACGTCGGGTTGCAGAATGCACGCTTCGATCCACTCGGGGCGGAGCCTGTCGTGGGCGAGCGAGAGCGGCGCCGCCAGCTTGTCGCCCTCGGCGCGCGCCCGGTCTACGTCCGGGACGGCCACCGTGTGGCAGGTCAAGCACGCGCCGCGATCCTTGTGGGACAGCTCGCCGATCGCGCTCGTGAGCTCCTCGCCCGCGAGCGCGGGGGTCGTCGTCGTGGCGTAGGGATAGCTCGCGCCGTCGCGCGCGGTGAAGAAGTGCACGAGCGCGGTCACGTCGCCATCGGAGAGCCGATAGCTCGGCATCCGCGAGCTCGCGCGATCGGGCGGGATGAGATCGCGGTAGGCCCACTCCGGGTGAAATGCCGGGAGCACGGCGTGGTGCGCCGGGTCGCGCAAGAAGTCGATGAGCCACTGGGGTCGCGTGCGGAGGCCCTCGCCGAAGAGCGACGGGCCGCGCGCGTCGTCCTTCACTTCGTCCGAGTGGCATCCGGCGCAGCGGAGCTCTTCGTAGAGCTGCGCGCCGCGTGCGCTCTCCCAGAGCTCCCCATGCGGGACGAAGTTCGCGAGCACGTGCGACGTCCGCTGCGACACGAGAAACGTCGCGAGGGCGCGCCGCTCGCCGTCCGAGAGCGAGAAGCGGAGCGCGCCCCGCCCGGCCTTGGCACCGTGCGCGTCGAGGCCGGCGAGCGCCGCGGGCCCGTCGCGGGTGTCGCCGTAGGCGAGGAGCGACGACGCCGCAAGAACGTGCTCCGGGGTCGCCGCGTGACAAGAGGAGCACTGCATCGCCGTCGCGAGCGCCTGCCCGCAGGCGGCCCGCGGCATCGGTTTCGGTCCGTCGGGAAAGGGGCACGGAACGGGCGCGTGATCGATCCCGTGCGCGGGAGTTTCTCCGGCTCCTTCGAGCAGGTACGTCGCCAGGCTCGCCGCCTCGCGGGGCGCGATGCGCATGTTCGGCATCCTCGCCGCCGGGTTCGCGCGCGCCGGGTCGGCGAGGTAGTAGGCCACCCAGTCGGCCGTCCGTGTCGCCTTGAGGCGCGCGAGCTCCGCCGCTTGCGTGGCCGCGTCGTGACACGCCGCGCACGCCAGCCGATCGAACAGCACGTGGCCCTCGTCGCCGCTGGATCCCGCGAGGCTCGCGCGGTGCAGGACGGCGGTGGCCGCGTCTTGCTGCGCCGTCTCGCTCAGGTGCGCCGCCAGGGAGGAGACGCTCGGGTCGTCGTCCGGGAGCGGGACGTGCGCGATCTCGCCGTGAGCGCGCAAGCCCGCCGCGAG
This sequence comes from Polyangiaceae bacterium, assembly GCA_035470765.1. GTDB lineage: Bacteria > Myxococcota_A > Polyangia > Polyangiales > Polyangiaceae > DASXHD01. The sequence goes on from DATIQP010000620.1 coordinate 7,356, forward strand.
CTCGATCTGCGAGCTGCGCACCGCCAGGATGCGCAGCGGCGTCGCGGGGGCCACGGGCTCGGTCGACGCGTGGCAGGCGCCGCATCGCAGCGAGCGAAACAGCGATCGACCGGCCGAGAGCGCGGGCGCGGGCTCGGAGGTGGCAGCCGCGTCCGTGGTCGTGGGCGGCGCGGGTCGATGGAGCGCCGCGCTCAGGCGCGCCCACGCCTCGCGCGCTGGCGAAACGGCCGTCGGGCGAAGCGGCC
>DATIQP010000621.1:0-5240 GCA_035470765.1 Polyangiaceae bacterium
GCCGCGTCGGTGTGGCCGGAGCCCACGACCTCCGCTGCGCCCTTCAAGAGCGCCCCGCGCAGCTCCATCGCCTCGTTTTCCGACGTGGATCCGGCCAACTTGCCGAAGATCTGCACCACCTGTCAGAGCCGCTACCCGCTCGATTTCCTCGTGTGCCCGCGCGACGCGACGCCGCTCACGGTGGAAGGCGCCTCCGGCGTCGATCCCCTCCTCGGCAAGGTCCTGGGCGAGGCCTACCAGATCGTGCGCCTCGTCGGCGAGGGCGGCATGGGCCGCGTCTACGAGGCCAGGCACCTTCGCCTCAAGGACCGCCGCTTCGCCATCAAGGTCCTGCACCCCGAGCTGGCGCGCGATCCGGACGTCGTGGCGCGCTTCCAGCGCGAGGCGGAGAGCGCGAGCTCGATCGGGCACCCGAACGTCATCGACGTGTACGACGTCCACCGCACGCCCGACGGCGTGCCGTACATCGTCGGCGAGTTCCTCGAGGGCCAGGAGTTCGGCGGCGAGCTCGAGCACGGCGGCCATATCGAAAGCGCGAAGGCGGTCCACGTGACGCGCCAGGTTTGCAGGGCCCTCACGGCGGCACACCGCAAAGGCATCGTCCATCGCGACATGAAGCCGGAGAACGTCTTCCTCGTCGACCGCGACGGCGCGCTCGCGGTGAAGGTCATCGACTTCGGCATCAGCACGGCCGGGCAGGCCGGCAAGACCAACCTCACCAAGACCGGCATGATCATGGGCACGCCGAGCTACATGGCCCCCGAGCAGGCCCGCGGCGACAAGGTCGACCACCGCGCCGACATCTACGCCGTGGGCGCGATGCTCTATCACGCCGTGACGGGGAGGAAGCCGTTCGAGTCGGACGACCCCGCGTCGACGCTCTCGCTCGTCCTCACGGAGGAGCCGGAGCGCCCTCGGAAGATCAACAACCAGATCCCCGAGGCGCTCGAGCTCGTCATCCAGCACGCGATGGCGAAGGCGCCGGAGGACCGCTACCAGTCCATGGAGGATCTCGAGGCGGCGCTCGAGCCGTTCGATCTCGGGCCCGTCGCGGGGCCGGGGCCGGGGGCGGGCCTGGCGACGCGGCAGGGGCCGACCCTCGTGACGGCGCGCAACGTCCACGCCGCCGATCCCACGGCGCGGACCATGATGGCCGCGAGCGCCACGGCGAGCGGCGACGCGGCAAAGCTTTCGCGTCCCACGATCATCCTGTCCACGCTGGGTCTCACGCTGTGGCTCGCGTGCGGCCTGGTGGACGCGATCGGCGGCCTGGTGCGGGCCACGCGCGACGGTGACCTGACCTCCGTGGAGGTCGTGCTGCTGATGACCGGCTGCGGGATCATCGTGCTCTCCGGCGCGGTCTACTTCGCCGTCCACATCCGAAAGAAGGTCTGGGGCAACAGCGTGCGAGCCCTGGAGCTGTCGACCGACTTGAGGCGCACCTTTTTCGGGGCCTTCGTGACCTACGCCTTCGTGACGCTGGGGGCGCGGCTCGCGATGACCGTGATCATGCGCCAGTCCTCGGTGATGTCGAGCGGGGCATGGGACGTGCTCACGTTCGTGACGAGCTTCCTCGTGGCCTCCATCGCGTGGAGCGCGGGGCCGATCGCTCGGTCGCTCCGGCGCCGCCGATCCGCCCGCTGAGAGGAAAAAAAGAGCGGTGCGGCTTGCGCGTGCCGTCCGCCGGTACGACAATCTCACCCATGCGTCCCCTTCGCCCGCCCCAGTCCGAGCTCGCCGACAACATCGTCTGGGAGCTCGTGAGCGTGCGTTGCGCCCTGGCGCGTCCGCTCGACGACGAGGTCAAGAGGTCGCTCCGCGAGCTGGAGCGGTCGCTCGTCGGCGCCCTGCTCGACATGGGCGTGCTCTCGGCCAAGGCTGTCGCGCCGATGCCGCCGGTCACGCCGTCGGCCGCCGCGCCGATGTTTTGAGCTCGGCCCCTCTGCTCTAGAAGCGAGCCTGCAGCGCGACGCCCAGCCCGAAACGCGTCGGGCTCTGGAACACGCGCAGCGAGGCGGTGCCCTCGTTCGGGTCGCGCACGACGAGCGTCGCGTTGTTGTCGTAGACCAGCTGCACCCACGCGACGGCGCTGAGGATCGTCGACAGGTCCCATCGCAGGTTCGCGCGCGCCTGCACGATCGGCGTGCGATCGCGGCCGTAGGGCAGGATCGACTCGTCGCCCTGCGAGCGTACGACGATGGTGCGCGACGAGGCCGGTAGCCCGGGGATGGCGACGTCGCTCTTGAAGGTCGACGGCATCTGCACGCCGCCGCCGATTCCCGGGGTCAGGTGCAGCTTGGGGAAGTGGTAGTCGGCGGCGAGCGCGCCGAAGAGCTCCGGATCGCTCTGGGCCGCGTCCGGCATCGACTGGAAGGGAATGAAACCAGGGACGTTGCGCACGACGAAGGGGAGGTTGCGCATGATGCCCGTGATGCTCAGGCGCAGATAGCCCGTCTCGACGATGCCCTGCGCCGCGACGGCGTAGGCCGCTTCGTCCTTCGTCTGACCCTCCACGTCGTAGTTCTTGAGGTGCTGGCCGAGCACGTCGCTCTCCACGCTGACGCTCCACTTCGTCTGCTCGGGCGTGTAGACCGGGAGCGCGAAGAGCGTCATCGGCGCGTTGGGGTCGTTCTGGTAGAGCACCAGGTCGACCGACTGCGGCACCGGCATGTGATCGTGAACCACGATGCGCGCCGCGCCGCCGTACGTGTAGATAGGCAGGCCGCGCACGTCCTCGAGGTCGAAGCGCCCTTGCTGGAAGTAGCCGCCGCTCGCGTCGATACGGAAGTTCTTCGTGATGTCCACACCCAAGCCGCCGAGGAAGCCGTAGTTCGTCTCGCCGACGTTGACCGTCTCGACGTCGTTCTCGCCGCCGGGGTTCACGACCTGCTGCGGCTGGACGATGGTCGCCGTCTTGACGGCGCCGAAGGCGTAGAAGTGGTCCGAATCGAACTGGAGCTTCGCGCCGGGGGCGGAGCCGACGAGGCGAGGGAAGATCGACTGGTTGATGTAGGACGCCGAGCCGCCCCACGTGATGTCGTAGAGGTAGCCGACACGCACGCGGTCGGCGTCGAGCGGGAGGAACACCGCCGAGATGCCCGCGGGCTTCCTGTCGTCGCCGCCCGTCCTGTAGAAGATCTTGATGTACGAGCCCGAGTCGTACAGGGCCTGGTTGAGGTTGCCCGTGTTCGCCGCGAGGGCGGCGAGATCGAAGCGCAGCACCACGGCGGCCTCGGTCGTCAGGTTCGGGATGAACCCGGGCATCTTCTTGTACATCACGAGGTGCGTGAGGTTCTCGCGGCCCGCGAAGCGCGAGTTCAGCGAGTCGAAGAACATGCGGTACTGCGAGCGATCGCCGATGGAGAAGCTCGGCGAGAGCGGGATGAGCTCGCCGGTCGCGTGCAGGATGTCGTCGTCGCCGAACGTCCACGTGAGGCGCGTGTCCATGAAGTTGGAGTAGTTCACGCCCGCGGGGGCGTAGCCCACCGCGCGGGCGCCGGCGCTCCCGGTGACCAACTCGTCCGATGCCGCTCCGCGCTCGGACAGCACCTTGGTGGCGGCCGCTGCCTCGGCGGCAGTGGTCGGCGGCGGCGGCGGCGGCGTGGTCGCCGTCGACTGAGTCGCCGCGGGGGCGGCGGCGCCGGCGTCGGCGTCGGCCTGGGCAGCAGCCTGCGACGAAAGCAGCAACAGCGCGGCGCAGAACGGCAAACTGAACGAGAGTCGGGACATGGGGATCATTGCTGGTTGTCTGGGTTGTTCCCGTTGGCGTTGACGCACGACTGCGAGGACGAGAGCGGCTGCGCGTTCAGGTCCGTGACGATATCGGCGTCGCACCGCGCCTCGATCGTGAACTGGCTACCGCCGGAGAAGTAGCGGAGCGTTCCTGTGAAGGCCTTGATGTTCGTGTCGCGGTAGCTGACCGGGTCGAACGTCGTCGCCGCCGTGGCGTTGCCTTGCGCCTTGGCGTTGTTCGTCCCGTCGCTGACGACGATGGTGAAGCCACCGTTCGACAAGAAGTTCTGGAACTCGGTGCACTCGATGTCGGCCTGGCACGCGTTCGCGCACGCGGCCTCGTCGGGGTCCGAGTAGTCGATCTTGCCGCTGCCGTTGAGGTCGCAGTCGGTCGCGTCGGCGGTGAGCGCGCTCGGCGGGTTGGGCTTGCCGGGGCCGAACTTCGAGCCGATCCGGAGGGTGAGCCCCGTGCTCGTATCGGCCAGAAGGCGCACCAGCGCCGACTCGTAGCGGAACATGGTCGGCTTGGTGCCGAGATCCGCGATGGTGAAGACGTAGGGCTCGGGCACCAGGCACGGCCGCACGTTTGGGTCCCAGTACTCGACCGACCACGTCGGGAAGCCGAGCTCCGTGAAGCCGAAGAAGTCGGAGGCCGTCCCCGTCAGCGAGCGCAGGCGATCGCAGACGCCGATCTTCTGCGGCGAGCTGAACGTGAACGCGTAGACGCTCGCGTAGCCGCGGTTCTGCTGGTCCTGCACGTCGGTGACGTAGAAGCCGTCGGACGCGATGCGCGTGACGACGACGTCGAAGGCGAACTGCTGCAGCGGCGGCTTGGTCGGATCGAAGCCCGTGTCGATGAGGAGCTGCTCCTTGGGAAACGGAGTGCCCGTCCCGCTCGTGACCGCGACGCCGCGCACGTCGGCGATGCGCGGCAGCGCGTAATAGAGGGTCTCGCTCACGCCGGCGGCGAGCGTCCCTGCTTGCTCGGTGTCGTCGTTGGCCGAGAAGCAGCCCGGATCCGCGGGGTAGTCCACCAGGCCGTCGCCGTCGTTGTCGATGCCGTCGGCGCACGCCGGGGGCGGCTGCCGTGTGAGATCGCTGACGGGCACGTAGCCCACGTCCTCGGCCCAGAGCCTCGTGTCGCCGAAGGCGGCGACGAGCGTGACGGTCGCGTCGGCCTCGCCGTTCTGCATGAGGAGGTTGCGGCCCGTGTAGACGGTCCCGGGCTTGGCGCTCAGCCGCAGATAGCTGTTGAAGTCGGTGTCGGTCGACCCGTCGGGCCGCTGGACCTGGACGTGGAAGGTGTACGGCGTGCTCGGGTTGAAGTCGATTGTCTGGCGATTGTTCGGATCGCCCGGGTTGCCGCTCGTGAGGTGGACCACGATGTGGTCGCCCGTCACGACCTCGGGGAAGGGCGCCTGCTGGCAGCTGACGACGACGCACACCGGCAGGAAGAGCGAAAGGAGGAGGGCGCGCTTCTTCATCGGCCGATCATCTGGACGCGGTTG
>DATIQP010000622.1:0-4200 GCA_035470765.1 Polyangiaceae bacterium
TCGGAGCCACATCGTCGCCCACCACATATTGACCCGCTCGAAGCTCGTCGCGATGGGCGTGTCGGTGGCGAGCCTCGCGCTCGGGGGCGCCATCGAGGCGCACAGTCGTCGTGACTCGTTCGACGGTGCCCTCCGGGAACAGATCCAACGAGGCGCGTCGCCGGTGGCGTGATGCCCCAGCACCCTGCGCCGGCCCCACGATCGGTCCGCGCCGAGAACGAGTCGACGAGTGTTACGCTCGACCCATGCGTCGCTGGTATCCCGCCGCGATCGTCGCCGTCACCGCATCGGCTTGCGGCGCGCGCAGCGAGCTCGACGTTCCAGCCGAGGACCATGCCGGCGCGAGCGACGTGCGCGTCGTCGACGCGCCGACCGAGGCCGAGGATGTCGGCGTCGTCGATGCTCTACCGGCGTGCGATTTCGGCACCGTCGTCGCGCGCATCGACGGAAGCGTGGCGTATTGGAACGGCGGCCACCCGGTGCCGGCGGGCCACTATCGCGTGAGGTACGTCGATGGTTGCATGAAGTACTCGGCCACGCAGGGTTGGACCGTGAACGCGTACGCTGCCGGCCCCGACACCTATTGGATCGTGGGCGGAGCGACGCCGACGAAGCTCGCGGTGCCGCCAGGGACCGTCGGTTTTCTCGTCAGCCAAGGTGGCTTCGCGACGTTCGACGATTGCGTGAGCGCGAACGCGTCCGGTCCGCCGGTCGACATCGATTTCGCGGGCGGGGCGATCGGCGTAGAGCTCGAGGACTACCCGTACTCGGACAACGTCCCCGGCGAAAACGGCCGCAATCCAACCTGGCGCCTGTCATCGTGCAACTGAGCGCGGGGGGGCCTCGACTGTCTCGGGCGGCACGCAGCTCTCTGGCGTTGCTCGTCGTGTGCGTCGCAAACGCGGCCGTCGCCGACGATACTACCGTCCCGAGCTTCGCCAGGTACAAGCCGCGCGTCGAGGACGTCGAGCACAAGGAAGAGGGCAACTTCTTCTCGGGCCTCCCGCTCGTCGGCTACGACACGAACACCGGCCTCGGCCTCGGCCTCGGCGGATACTTCACGATGAACGGCCCGAGGACGAGCCCGCTGTTCGCGGTCACGCCGTACAGGCACCGCATCTTCGCCCAGGGCTATGCGACGACCGGCGGCTACCAGCAGCACATGCTCTCGTACGACGGCATCTACGTCGGCAACTCGCCTTTCCGAGTTCGGGCGACGTTGATGTACGAGCGCAACACGGGCGCGAACTACTTCGGCGTCGGCGAAGAGACCCTCGGCCCGCTGACGTTCCAGGGTGTCCCGCATTCGACGTACGACGAGCAGACGGCCGCGGCGAGCGCCATCAATCCGGGCGGCTTCGCTTCGCCGAGCTACAACCACTACCAGTACGACAAGCCCTCCGCCTCGCTCACGGTCGAGCGCGATTTCTGGGGCGGGCGCGTGCGGGCGCTCTACGGTGCGATCGCGCAGTACTTCTCGATCGGGACGTACGACGGGCAGCCGACGCAGGGGATCGACGCCGCCGGCCAGAGCGCCGTCGCACCGAGCGGCCACGGCTGGACCAAGCTCGGCCTCGACTGCGCGCAGGGCCGCGTGCTCGGGTGCAACGGCGGCTGGAACAACGCGCTCAAGGCGGGCGTGGCCCTCGACACGCGCGACTTCGAGCCCGACCCGACGAAGGGCTTCTTCGTCGACGCGACGGGCGAGTGGTCGACGAAGGCGCTCGGCTCGAGCTTCGACTACCTGCGGCTCACGATCGCCGCGCGCGCGTACGTGAGCCCCTTTCCGAAGCTCACGAACCTCGTCCTCGCGCTGCGCCTTTTGTACTCGGTGCAGACGAGCGCGGTACCGTTCTTCGCGATGGACACGCTCGCCCTCACCGAAGGAGACCAGAACGGCCTCGGCGGCGAGCGGACCCTGCGCGGGTTTCGCCAGGATCGCTTCGTCGGGCAGGTCGCGGCGCTCGGCAACGCGGAGCTTCGGTGGACCTTCGTCCACTTCAAGCTGCTGGCCCAGCGGTTCTCGCTCCAGATCGCGCCGCTCTTCGACGTCGGCCGCGTCTTCGACAAGGTCGACTTCCAGCTCACGAACTGGAAGGTCTCGGGGGGCGGCGGCCTGCGCGTGGGGTGGAACCGTTCGACGATCATCATGTTCGACTTCGGAGCGTCGAGCGAGGACGTCGGCTTCTACGTCGACTTCGGCATGCCGTTCTGAGGCGGTGACTTCTGCGCTAGGTCGGCACCGGGCTCCCCTCGCGCCGAGCGCGCCTCCTGCGGGGCTTCCGCCCGGGTGAAGGCTCGCTCACCGGGACCCCGCGCGGCAGCACGACGGTGAAGGTGGTGCCCTGCCCTTCCGCGGACGTGACCTCGACGGTCCCCTTGTGGGCCTCGACGATGACACGCGTGATGTAGAGCCCGAGGCCAAGCCCCGACGGACGGGCCTCTTGCTCGGCCGTACGGAACGGCTCGAACAAGGCCGGCAACAGCGAGGCCGGGATGACCCCCGCGTTGTGCACCTTCAAGACGACGCGCTCGCGCTCCGTCCCGCGAAGCTCGACTTGGACCGGAGCATCCTCGCTGTGGGCCACCGCGTTCCCGACGAGGTTCGAGGTGACCTGGGCGAGGCGGTCCGGGTCCCACTCACCGTGCAGATCGCCGGAGACGTCGAACTCGACGCGGCACTCGGGTCTCGCCTGGGCGACCTCGCCGACGACGTCCTTCACCACGAAGTACAGATCGGTCGGCTTGGGGACCACCGGGAGTCGCCCGCCGAGGCGCGCGCGCGTCAGGTCGAGGATCTGATCGATCATCCGTCCCATCCGCTGGCTGCTCGCGAGGATGCGCGAGACTATCTTCTTCGTCTTCTCGTCCCCGGCGGGGTCCTTCAGCAGCACCTCGCATCCGAGCGAGATCGCGCCGAGCGGGCTCCGGAGATCGTGCCCGAGGATCCCGACGAACAGCTCCGTGAAACGCATCATTTCCTGGCTCGCCGTCGCCGAGGCCTTGGCGCTCCACTCGCGGCTGCGAGCCTTCTCTCTCCCTCGCGTCGTGACGAGGACGACGAGGCTGAGCACCAGGCCGAACGCCGCCACGGTGAGCGCGCGCGGGAACGCTTGCTTGGAGTTGCTGCGAGCAAAGCGCGCCGTCCAGGCGTGACCCGAAATCTCTAGCGCCTGGACGTCCACGTCTTGGCGCGCGCCAATCGGCGGCCCGAAAGCGAAGAGCAGCGACGACGCGGAGGGGGTTTGGCCGTCGTACAGCTCCAAGGAGACCGCGGGCTTCTCGTGCCCGAAGACCCCCTCGAAGAGGTCGCCGGCGCGCAGCGGCGCGAAGATGAACGCCTTCAGCTTGGCGCGGCGCTCCTCGACGGTGGGCGGGATGACGCCGCCTTCGTACACCGGCAGGTAGAGCGCGAAGCCAGCCTGCTTCTTCGAGTCGATTTCCTGTACGAGCGTGACCTTGCCGCTCAGCGCCACGTCTCCCTCGTCACGAGCTCGATCCATGGCCTCGCGGCACGTCGGGTCGGTGTGCATGTCATAGCCGAGCGCCGCGACGTTGCGCTCGCTGCGCGGCTCGATGAGCACGATGGCGTGGACCTCCTCGCGCGGCGTATCGGGGCGGACGTACACGTCGGTCCAGCCCGAAGCGTGCGCACGAGCCGCCGCCTCCGAGACGGATACTGCGCCGAAGTAGGCGCTGTAGCCCACGCCAAGCGTGCCCGGGAAGTTCTCGCTCAGCCGCAGGTCGTCGACGAAGACCCGAAAGTCCTCGTTGCTCACGAGCTCGAGCCGCGACACCCCTGCGGAGCCGTGCAGGAGCCCGTCGTAGCTCGCCATGCGTACCTTGATCAGCTCGCGCGCCGCGATCACCGCGCTGGCGAAGCGGCCCATCTCGGCCTCGCGCTCCGAGTATCCCACGAACGCGGTCGCAGCCGCGGTGAGCAAGATGCAGAGGGCGAACGGCGCGAGCACTCCGAATGCCGCGCTCGGTTTCCGCAGCCGCACCATACCCAGAACCTAACCACGACGGGGCTCGGCCAATCGCGAGATCGTGGAGCGTCCGATGGGTCGGCGGGCCAGGGATCCGGCGCGCGGGGTGCTCACCGGTCCCCGTCGCGGCAGCACGACCGTGAAGGTCGTCCCCTGCCCCTCCGCGGATTGGACCTCGACGGTGCCCCCGTGGCCTTCGACGATGCTGCGC
>DATIQP010000623.1:0-2839 GCA_035470765.1 Polyangiaceae bacterium
CCTGGCCGGGCAACGTGCGCGAGCTCCGTCACCTGCTCGTGCGCGCGACGCTCTTCGCTCCGGCGGGCGTGATCGGCGTCGAGCACCTCGCCCACGAGACCCCGGCCCCGCCTCGCAAGAGCGGCACCAGCCTCCGCGCCCAGGTCCGCGATCTCGAGGCGAAGCGCATCGTCGAGGCGCTCGAGCGGCACGGGTACAACCAGGTCGAGACGGCGAAGGCCCTCCGGATCGCGCGCGGGACGCTCCGTAGCCGCATGAAAGAGCTGGGACTTCTGGGGGCTCGCACAAAAAGTCAGAGCTAGACTTTTTGTCGGGAATGGTTGCCAACATGTCGGTGTATGACATGATGGCCGCACATGACCTCCTCTTTTGACGCTTCGTCGCCCACGCCGCCTCCGCTCACGCCCGCGGAGGCCGACGCCATCACCGTGCTCGTCGTCGACTACGAGCGGAGCAACCTCGAGTCGCTGGAGAAGATCTTCACCCGCGAGGGGATGCGCGTGCTGACGGCGATCGACGCCAAGCAGGGGCTCGAGCAGGTCCGCTCCCACCGCGTCCACGTCGTGCTCACGGACCTCATGATGCCGGGGACGACGGGGCTCGAGCTCTTGCGCGCGCTCAAGCAGCTCGCGCCGGAGGTGGAGGTCGTGCTGATGACCGCGTACGGCTCGGTGGAGTCTGCCGTCTCCGCGATGCGCGAGGGCGCTTACGACTTCGTCGAGAAACCGCTCAAGCGCCTGTCGATCGTCAAGAGCGTGCGCAAGGCCGCCGAGAAGCAGCGCCTCGTGGCGGAGAACCGCTCGCTGCGCCAGGAGCTCAAGCTGCTCACGACGCGCGAGATCGTCGGCAGCTCGCAGGCGTGGCGCCGCGTCGTCGACGTGGCGACGCAGGCTGCGCCGAGCGCGGCGACGGTGCTGGTGCTCGGCGAGAGCGGCACCGGCAAGGAGCTGCTCGCGCGCTACATCCACGAGAAGAGCACGCGCAGCAAGGGGCCGTTCATCGCGGTCAACTGCGCCGCCATCCCGGAGACGATCCTCGAGAGCGAGCTGTTCGGCCACGAGAAGGGGGCGTTCACCGGCGCCATCGCGCGGCGCGAGGGCCGCTTCGCGAAGGCCTCGAACGGCACGCTCTTCCTCGACGAGATCGGCGAGCTGTCGCCGCAGGTGCAGGTGAAGCTGCTGCGCGTGCTGCAGGAGGGCGAGTACGAGCCCGTCGGCGGCAACACCACGCGCGCGGACGTGCGCGTCGTCGCGGCGACCAACCGCGATCTGTTCGCCGAGGTGCAGGGCGGCCGCTTCCGCGAAGACCTCTACTACCGCCTCAACGTCATCTCGGTCACCGCGCCGCCGCTGCGCGCCCGCCGCGAGGACATCCCGCTGCTCATCGACCACTTCCTCGGCCTGTACTGCGCCAAGAACGCCAAGGTGCGCTTGACGCCGACGCGCGGCGCGATGGAGCGAATGCTCGACTACGGCTGGCCGGGCAACGTGCGCGAGCTCGAGAACGTCATCGAGCGCGCGGTGGTGCTCTCGCGCGGGGACACGCTCGCCGAGCAGGACCTGCCCGACGTCATCGCCAAGGCCACGCCGGAGGCGCGCACCTCGCTCGCCTTCGAGGTCGGCACGACGCTCGACGAGATCGAGCTCCGCGTGATCCGCGAGACGCTCCGCCACACCAAGGGCGACAAGAGCCTGGCCGCGCAGCTGCTCGGCATCTCGACCCGCACGATCTACCGCAAGCTCGACGGGGTGGGGGCCTCCGAGAGCTGATGGGATACGCCCTGACAGATTGTCACCGCCGCGGCCCGCGGCGGGCGGAGGCCGCCAACCTGGCGAGATCCGGGTCGCGGACGGCCCGGGAATGCCGCGAAATCACTACGGTTCATCCGTGGCACGAGGCTCGCTAAGAGCCTCCCTCGAAACCTCACGATGGCCCTCGATCAACTCCTCAAACGGCACTTCTGGGCGCCGACCCTCGGCCTGACGGCCATCGCGTCGTTCTTCGGCGCGCGGGGGGCGAGCAACCTCTTCGGCGTCAGCCTCGGCGTGGACGACAAGCAGCTCGCGGCGCCGCCCATGTCGACCAAGGCCGTGCCCATGCCGGGCAACGTCAGCCAGAAGGCGACGAGCGCCGAGCCGATCCTCGCGCGCAACCCGTTCGACTCGCAGACCGGTCCGCTGCTCCCTCGCGGCGGCGGCGACGAGGCCACTGCGGCGCCGGTCGACATGAGCGATCCGTTCAACGCCCCGCCGTGCGACGGCGTCAAGGTTCTCATCATCGCGGCCTCCGCCGATCCGGACTGGTCGTTCGCCGCGCTCAGCGCCCCGGGCGACGCGAAGAGCGTCCTGCGCCGTCGCGGCGGCGACTTCAACGGCAAGGAAGTGAAGTTCGTCGGCTGGGACCGCGTGTGGCTGTCGGGCGGCGGGCAGCTCTGTCAGGCGTCGATGTTCGCGCCGCCGACCGCGCCGTCGACCACGCCGGCGCCCGTGGCGGCGCCGGCGCCGATGCCCGCGGGCGGCGCGGGCGCGGTCCCGGACGACATCAAGAAGGGCATCCAGCGCGTCAGCGCCACCGAGTTCAACGTCGACCGCGGCATCGTCGACAAGATCCTCGAGAACCAGGCCGAGCTGATGAAGCAGGCCCGCATCGTGCCCGAGCAGGAGAACGGCAAGGTCGTCGGCATCCGCCTCTTCGGCGTGAGGCCCGACACGCTGCTCGGCACGCTCGGGATGGAGAACGGCGATCGCCTCCAGGCGATCAACGGCTTCGACATGACAAGCCCCGAGAAGGCGCTCGAAGCCTACGCCCGCTTGCGGGTGGCGGACCACCTCACGGTCCA
>DATIQP010000624.1:0-8592 GCA_035470765.1 Polyangiaceae bacterium
GGGGCCGGCGTGGACGGGCCTCCGTCGGGCGCCGTGGCTGGCCGGATGAACGGGTGCGTCGCGGTGGTGATGGTGCCGTACGCGACTCCGTCGACGAGCGTGCCTTGCGGGTCGAACAACCCGACGCCGCCGCCGTCCTTCGCCAGCGACCCGTTCAGACTGGTGCTGATGCGGCCGATCACCGCGCCGCCATCCGGCGTCTGGAAGGCGTAGCCGCCGAGGAGGACGTAGCCCTTCGGGCCCGCGGGCCCGATGGTGTCGCCGGCCTGGCCCGTCCAGAGCTGCGACGGAGAGCTGCCGCTCGCGGAGCTGTAACGCAGGCCCCAGTTGAAGAGGCTGCCGCCGCACGGCGCGCCGTTGCGGATCTCCACGAACTCGTCGGACGGGCCCTGGAGGCCGTCGGCCTGCAGCTCGTTGACGAGAAGTTGTAGAGTGCAAGCATCGCCGCCGCCGCCGTCGCTGGCGTCGCCGCTCGGGGCGTCGGCGCTGGCGTCCGCGTCGGGCGACACGAGCACGTCTCCGCTGGCGTCCAAGACGCCGCCGTCCTGCGGCCGGAGCGAGTCCCAGTCGAGCAAGCAGCTCGCCGGGCCGAGGCCGAGGGCGAGCGCGGCGAGGAGCGTGCGCCTAGAAGTCACGGCCTACTCCGACCATCGCCCCCGAGGGACCTTGCGGCGACCAGAGCGGCATCACCGACGCGCGCAGCGGCGTCGCGCGCCTGGCGCCGGCGCCCGAGGCCGCCGGCGAGCCTGCCGAGACGCCGGCGACGACCATGATCGTGCCCACGACGAGGGCTGCCCCGCCGATCGCGAGCGAGACGTTGGCGACGTTCTGGTACGCCTGGCCTTCGTCGATCTGGGATCCGTAGCTCGCGTCGCACGGGCCGCCGTTGCACTGCGTCTTGAGCTGATCGAACCGCGTCTGCGCCAGCGCGGCGAAGGCCGAGAACACCCCGAGCCCCACGATGCCGATGCCGCCGACGACGAAGCCGGCGTTGCGAAGCCCGCGACCCGCGTGCGGGGTCGTGTCCACGACCGGGTGCTCTTCGGTGCCCGCAGGCGCGCCCGCGGTGGGCGCCTCGGTGCTCGCGGTCGCAGCCGTGGTCGCGTTCGTCGTCTCGCTGGGGGACGCCGACGGAGACACGTCGAGCTTGATCTTGATCTCCACCGCCTCGCCCGCGGCGACCTGCGCGGTGCGGTGCAGCGTGACGTGCCCGGGCGCCTTCGCCTCGACCTCGACGTTGCCTGGATCGATGGGCGCCGCCACTCCGACGGCCGCGGGCGCGAGCGTCGAGCCGTTGACGGTGATGACGGCCCCGTCGGGCAGCCCGCCCGGAGCGAGGATGGTCACGTGGCCGAGCTTGGTCTCGAGCGCGCTCGCCTCCTGCTTGGCCACGTCGTGCGTGCTCGCGTAGCGAGGGTCGGCGTGCGCGCGATCGGCCGCTTCGCTCGCCGCGCGCTCGAGCTCGACGTGCGCGGCGGCGAGGTGGCCGAGCGCTCGCTCGCACCGCCCGATGTACAGCCGCGTGTTGGGGCTCTCGAACAGCTCGCCCGCCGCGCGGAACTCGGCCAGCGCCTCGGCGTACTTGCCCGCGATGAAGAGATCGCGCCCCTTGCCGAAGCGCGCCTGCGCAATGGCCTCCTGCTGCGGCTGGCCCGCGGGCGCCGACTGAGCGAAGGCACCGCTCCCCGCGAGCAGCACGAGTCCGAGCGTTGCGGAGGCGGCGATGCGACGTGCGCTCACATCGACTCGGGGTTGAACGCGGTGGCCGCGGGCGTCGCGGCCGGCGCGGTGGGGGTGGGGGCCACGGGCTTGTCGAGCTTCGGAGCGACGGTCTGCGCGGCGCTCGCGCTCGGCTGCGGGACGACCGGGGTGGGCACGCGCTTCGGCCCCGAGAACGGGTGACCGTGCGAGTCGCTGCCGAACCTCGGCAGATCCAGCACCGAGATGCTCGGCCCCGAGTTGGCGGGCGCGGCGACGGCGGCGGCGGCGGTGTCCCGCGCCTGCGGCCCCACGCTCGTGGCCTGGGGCTCGGTGGCCGTGGGCGTGGCCGTCACGGGCGTGCCCTGGCGGCTCGCGAGCAGCAGCGTCACGGTGGCGACGGCGGCGCCGATCATGACCAGCGCGGCCGCCGCGACGCCGACGACCAGCGGCCGGCGCGTGCGCGTGACCTCGGGGGCCTCGAGCGGAGGGGGCGTGGACATCGCGTCGGTCGACGTGGGCGCGGCGGCGCGGATCGCGCTGTCGGCGCTCTCGAGCAGCTCCAGCGCCGCCACGGGCGGCAGGGCGGGCGGCGACGAGTCGCGCAGCATGTTGATCTTGGCGCCCTCGGAGAAGGCGCGGACGCGGCGCTGGATGCTGTCGATGACCTCGCCGGCGACCCCGCGCACGTAGGCGCCCACCTGCTTCTGCGAGGCGATGCCGAGCGGCTCGGCCGCGCGCTCGAGCTCCTCGGCGAACTCGGCGGCGGTGTCGAAGCGCTCGTCAGGATCGCGCCGTAGCGCGCGGTTGCACACGTCGTCGAGCGCCTGCGGATACGCCGGCGACACGTCGCGGAGTCGGGGGATGGGCGAGTCGAGCAGGTTGCGCAGGACCTCGGCGTCGGACTGGCCGCGGAAGAGGCGGCGGCCCGACAGGCACTCCCAGAGCACGATGCCCGCCGTGAACACGTCCGCGCGACGGTCGACCGGCTCGTTGGCCGTCTGCTCGGGCGCCATGTACGAGAGCTTGCCCTTCACCTGGCCGTCGCGCGTGGTGCCGAGGCGCTCCTCCGCGCGCGCGACGCCGAAGTCGAGGATGCGCGCCACGCCGTCGACGCCGACCAGGATGTTGTGCGGCGACACGTCGCGGTGGACCAGGTTCAGCGGCTCGCCTTGATCGCCCGTGAGCTCGTGCGCGGCGTGCAGGCCCGCGAGCGTATCGAGGGCGATGCGGAGCGCGATGCCCGCGGGCATCGGCTTGTTGCTCTTCACGCCCTGTCGCAGCAGGCCGAGCACGGTGTCGCCCTCGACGTACTCCATCACGAGGTAGTGGCCTTCCGGCGTGTCCTGGAGGTCGACGGTGGGCACCACGTTCGGATGGCGGATGCCGGCGGCGAGGCGCGCCTCGTCGAGGAACATCGCGATGAACTGCTGGTCCGCGGCGACGTGCGCGTGCAGGAGCTTGATCGCCACGAGCCGGTGAAACCCCGCAGCCCCGAGCGCCCGCGCGAGGAACACCGTCGCCATCCCGCCCGCGGCGAGGTGCGTGATGATCTCGTAGCGGCCGAGCCGTGTCCCCGGGAGGACGGTCCGCTCGAGGGGGCTAAAGGCGTGATTCAATGGCTCCCTCGTGGTTCTCGTCCGGTGATCGAGGCCGAACTGTCGCTGGCTCGAAAGGGCCGCACTCTAGTGGCGAAATGTATCACATCGCCTTACGCCAGGCTCGTACGTTTTTTGCGCTTCGCGTCACGTCTAGGGTCCGGAGATACGGGGGCAAAATGGCTGATGGCGACGCGCCTGCCGTCGGGGTCGCGAAAGTACGTGGTGAACGCCGTCGGCTCCCCGTCGAGCGGCACGCCCAGCCGCTCGAGCCGCGCGAGCATCCGTCGATGCTCGGCCCGGCTGACCGCGAACGCCACCAGCTCCAGGCTCCCGCGAGGGATCGCGGGCTCCTTCGGGTCGGCGCGCTCGAGCATGAGGATCGCGCGGCCCGCCTCGAGCCAGACGCTCCGCACGCGTCCCGCCGCGCGGTTCGTTCGGAGGTGCGACAGGCCGAGCACGCGGCGATAGAAGTGCGCGAGCTTCGCGAGGCGGCGCGTGCGCAAGGCGAGGTGGTGGATTCGCATCCTCGTTGTGATACGCCATCCGCCAACGAACGATGAGCTCCGGTCCTCGCATCACGGTCATCACCCATGGGCACTGCTTCGACGGGCTCTGCTCGGCGGTCGTCTACACGCGCCTGATGCGGTCGATCTACGGTCAGGGCGCGCAGCTCAAGTACTTCGGCGCGGGCTACGGTCCGGGGCCCAGCCCCATCGACCCGTCGCGGATGGACGGCGAGCAGAACGCCATCCTCGACTTTCGCTTCAGCCCGTCGGACAAGCTCACCTGGTATTTCGACCACCACGTCTCGGCATTCCCGAAGCCCGAGGAGCGCGCGGTCTACGACACCTACGTCGCGTCGCACCAGGGCACCGAACGCCACAAGTTCCACGACGGCACGTACCCCTCGTGCACCAAGTACATCCGCGACATCGGACGCTCGGTCTTCGGCTTCGACGCGCCCGAGCTCGAGGAGATGGTGCGCTGGGCGGACCTCATCGACGCGGCGGCGTTCACCAGCGCGGAGATGGCCGTCGCCCGCAGGGAGCCCGCGTTGCAGCTCATGACGGTGGTGGAGCACAACGGCGACGACGCCTTCCTCGCCCGTATGGTGCCGCGCCTGCTCGAGCGCCCGCTCGAGGAGGTGGCGCTCTCGGAGGACGTCCAGAAGGCGTTCGCGCCGCTGCAGAAGGCGCACCTCGACTTCATCGAGCTCGTGCGCCAGAAGGCCGAGCTGCGCGGCGACGTGGTGGTGGTGGACCTCGGCGATCACGATCTCGAGGTGGCGAGCAAGTTCGTCACCTACGCGCTCTTCCCCGACAAGCCCTACTCGATCGTGCTCACCCACTCGCCCAAGCGATGCAAGCTCTCGATCGGGTACAACCCGTGGGCGCCGGCGCCGCGCACGCACCACATCGCGTCGATCTGCGAGCGCTACGGCGGCGGCGGCCACCCCGCCGTGGGCGCGGTCAACCTCGCTGGCGGCCAGCTCGTTCGCGCGCGGCAGATCATGAACGAGATCGCGGACGAGCTGTCGAAGCCGGGCTGACCGTGACGCGAGCGTTCGAGGGCGGCGGTTTTGCCATCGTCGGACACCGCGGCGGCCGCACGACGCCGCAGGATCCGGAGTGGCCGGCGGAGAACACGATGGCCTCGTTCGAGCGCGCCGTCGCCGAGGGCGCGGACGCGGTGGAGCTCGACGTGCGCCTGTGCGAGACCGGCGAGGTCGTCGTCCTCCACGATCCGGACCTCTCGCGCGCGACGGGCGGGCGCGACACGCGCGCGGTGAGGAGCGTGCCGTACCTCGAGCTCGCGTCGATGCGGCTCTTCGGCGGCGAGCAGGGGGCGCCGCTGCTGCGTGATCTGCTGCCCTTCTGCGTGCAGCGGGGCGTCGGCTTGAACGTGGAGATCAAGTACGACGACGTGGACCGGGGTCGCCTCTCGCGGGCCGTGGCGCGCGAGCTCGCGAGGAGCTCGGCGGACGTGCTCGTGTCCTCCTTCGACCCTCGCATCCTCCTGGCGATGGCGAGCCTCGCGCCGCGGACGCCGCGCGCGCTGCTGACGACGTCGGAGCGTCGCTGGTCCGGGTTCGCGGCGCGCCACGTGGTGAGCGCGCCGTGGCTCTGGGCGGTGCACCTCGAGCGCACGCAGGCGCAGCCGGAGATGGTGAGGGCCCTGAAGGGCAGGGGGCTGCGCGTCGGTGTGTGGACGGTGGACGACGCGAGCGAGGCGCGCGACCTGCACGCGCTGGGGGTGGATTGGATCGTCACCGATGCGCCGGGTCGCCTTCGCACCGAGCTCGGCGGCGTGGCCTCCGCGCGCGGCTGATCGCGTCAGGGCGGACAGCTGGTGCGCGTGCAACGAACGCTGCGACTGTCGGTTCCCGATGAGGCTCCCGTGAGCACCATCCCGGTCGCGTCGAGATCGATGCTCCACGCGACGCGGAGCGGAGGGACGTCGATGATGGTGGCCGTGCTGTTTGCCACGAGAGGAATGGGCAGGACCACGACCGCGCTCGACGCGGTCGCGTAGTTGACGCCGTCCCAGCCAGACTCTCCGCTCACGTAGAGATGCGCTCCGTCGGTCGCGACGTTCACGAACGCGTCGATGGCGGCCGTCGGATCGTAGGTGTAGGTCGGCCCCCACGCCTTCGACGCGAGATCGAGCTGCGCGACGTAGCCTTCCCAGTCCGTCGTCGAGCCTTGCTTGATCGCCCAGCCTACGACGTACAGCGTGCTGCCGACGATCGTCGAGCGGTGCGCGCCCATCGTGTTCATGTCGTTGGTGAGAGTGAAGGGCTGCGAGGTCCAGCTCGGCGCGCAAGAGCAGGGCGACGTCGTCGGGCAGGACGACTCGCCGAAGTGCAGCACCTGGATGTCGTTGCCCGCGATGGCCAGGTAAACGTCCGCGGCGGTCGCGGCGATGGCCCGGCCCGACATCCCCGAATAGGGTAGGACCGCCGCGCACGCACTGCCCGCGCCGTTGGATTTGACGATCACCGGGCTCTGCGGCGGCGAATCCGTGAGCGTCGTGCCGCTCATCCAGAGATGTCCGTTCGCGGTGGCGATCTCCCAGATCTCGTCGGTGTGGGGAGGGCTCGAGAACTTCGGCACGCCGAAGAGCGACGCGAACGACTGGCTCTTGAAATTGAACGTCGCGTAGCCGCCCGCGTTGGGCGGCTGCGGAACGCCGGCGCCAATGAAGAGCGTGGAGCCGGACGGCGCAGACTGGCCCAGGGAGCCCACGGCGGCGTCGCCGATGGTCGGCGGGTCGAGGGCTCGCTCGAGCGTCCCGGTGCAGGAGTCCACGAACGCGAAGTAGCCGGTCGCGGCGGCGTCGCCGACCTGGCGCGAGCCCGAGACGTAGAGGGTGCTCGTGGAGGGCTGGTAGTAGTGACCGTTGGCGCCGACGGCCGCGTAGGGGACCGACCACGTCGCCGAGCAGGTCTCGCACTTGCCCTGCACGCAGGTCTGGGCGTCGGTGCATGCGCTGCACGCCGCGGTCACGTCGAGCGGCGCACCGTCGGTCGAGCCCTCCGCAACGCCGTCGGGCCCGCCGTCGTTCGACCCGCTGGCGTACTGGTCGAGCCCGTCGAAGGTGCAGCGCGCAGCGAAGACGCTGGCCACGATGCCGAGCGCCAGCGCCAGTGCGGCTCCGGCGCGCCGCGACGACCTACGTGTCCTGCGAGCCGGCCGGATCGCCACCGGCCCATCATAGCCGACTTCCGGGAGGTCAGTCGCTGCACTGAACCTCGACCGGCGTCAGGCCCGGCTGCGGCTGCTGAGTGAAGACTCCCGTCGCGAGCGGCGGGTTCCACTCGACCTTCTCGTAGCGAAAGAGCACGTCGGCGCCGACGTTGGGCATCTCCACGTGGATGCGTCGCGGGATCTCCGCGGTGCACATCGGCCCGCTCGGCGGCAGGGGCTTCATCCCGAGCAGTGCGTCCTCCGCGCTGACGGACGCTTCCTTGGACATCGGCGCCGACTGGTGGGTGTCGAGCTCCGCGTGATAGAGCAGCACGCCCTTCTGCGAGACCGTGACGTCGAGCACACGCAGGTTCTGCTCGCCGTACGGCTTGTTCCAGTCGTCCGGGCGCGGCGCGAGGTGGATGTCCTCGACGGCGTCGTTGTTCCCCGGGATGCGCACGACGTAGTAGCCGCTGCCACTCCACGCGATGGTCGGCGGCGCCAGCCCGGGCGCGTCGTGCTTGAGCACCGGCGCCTGGCCGCGCAGGAGCGTGACGAGGACGAAGCCAGGGATGGGGATGCGCGTGATCCGCGCGATGTTGCACGCGGTCGCGGGGCCATACAGAAAGCGGTTCTCGCGCTTGTCGGTCGCCTCGAAGCGCGTGCCGTCGGTGGTCAGCGTCGCCACGGAGCCGGCGCCGGTCACGAGGATGTCCATGCGCAGCCGCGCCGGGCGTTCGGCGATCATGAGCAGCTCGGTGCGGATGCGGCCCTCGCTCGAGAAGTGATCGAGCTTGGCGTCGGCCTGCACGCCGTTGCCGCACGCGGTCGTGGCGCGCATGCGATCGATCGCGGCCTGCGCGTTCGGCAGCTGCGAAGCGGGAGGCGGGGTCGTGCAGGCGCAGAGGGCGAGGGTGGCGGCGACCGCGGCGTACGAGCGCATGATGCGGGCGACTCTACGCCATCTCGCGGGCGCGCGCGATCACGCGGCGGACCTCCGGGGTCACGCCCAGCGCGTCGAATTCGGCTTCGCCCACCCAGCGCGCGTCCGCGGCGTCGTCCTGAGCGTGCGGTCGGGCGCCTGCCTCCTCGAGCGCGCAGAGGAAGTCGACGATGCGGTAGGCGAAGCCGTCGCGTTCGAGGACCACCTCGCCGACGGCGACGATGGGACGAGCGGACAGCCCGGTCTCCTCGCGCAGCTCGCGAACGACGGCGGCCTCCAGGCTCTCCCCGGGCTCGACCTTGCCGCCCGGGAGGGTCCAGGTGCCGGCGGCCGGCGGGCGCGCACGCTGCACGAGCAGCACCGCGCCGTCGGCGCGCAAAACGACGGCGCCTACCGCGAGCTTGGCGTCGAGCTTGGCGTTCATCGCTCGTTACCTTAACTTCGGCGCGTGCCCCGCGCCGGTCTTTCCCACCTCGTGCTCGACCGCGAGTGGCTCGAGCAGCTCGACTCCGTCGCCGAGCGGCTTGGCCTCGCGCTCGCGCCGGCGAAGCTCGCGGCCGAGCTGCGCGCCCTCTCGGAGGCCTACAACACGGGCGATTTCGCCCGCAGCCGCACGCGCGGTGCGCTCTCGGCGAGGCTGCTCTTCTCGTTCCCATGGGACGTG
>DATIQP010000625.1:0-1892 GCA_035470765.1 Polyangiaceae bacterium
CTCGATGGCCACGCCGATGACGGCGAACTGCGCGTCGAGCAGGCCGTCCTTGGCGAGGTTCATGAGCGAGGGCACGAGCTTGCGCTTGGTCAGGTCTCCGGTCGCGCCGAAGATGACCATCGTGCAGGGAGGCGCGCCGTGATCCGGCGTGGGGTCGACGTACTCGGGAACGATGCTTTCGGTCATGAGGGGCTCACTGGTACTTGCGGACTTGTTCTTTGGCGGCGGCGGCGACGCGCTCCGGCGTGAAGCCGAACTTCTTCTGCAGATCTTTGAGCGGCGCCGAGGCGCCGAAGCCGAGCATGCCGATCATCGCGCCCGTGCGCCCGGCGTAGCGCTCCCAGCCGAAGCACGACGCCTGCTCGACCGTCACGCGCGCGCGCAGGGCATCCGGTAGCACGGTCTCTTTGTACTCGGCCGGCTGCGACTCGAAAAGCTCCCAGCTCGGCATCGACACCACGCGAGCGCCGACGTTCTCCCTCGCGAGCAGCGCTCGCGCCTCGACGCAGAGCGAGACCTCGCTCCCGGTGCCGATGAGCACGACGTCCGGCTTGCCGCCCGGCGCGTCCGCGAGCACGTACGCGCCCTTGCGCAGGTTCGAGGCCGGCGCGAATTCCTTCCGATCCAGCGTGGGCAGGTTCTGGCGGCTCAGGACGAGCACGGCCGGGGTGTGGCGCTGCTCCATCGTCCACCGCCACGCCTCGGCGACCTCGTTGGCGTCGCACGGGCGGATCGTCACCAGGCCCGGGACGGCGCGCAGCGACGCGAGCTGCTCGATGGGCTGGTGCGTGGGGCCGTCCTCGCCGACGCCGATGGAGTCGTGAGTGAAGATGTAGACGACGGGAAGCTCCATGATGGCGCTCAAGCGGATCGGCTCGCGCATGTAGTCGCTGAAGATCAGAAAGCCCGAGCCGAACGGGCGCACCTTGCTCAGCGACAGGCCATTGAGCACGGCGCCCATCGCGTGCTCGCGCACGCCGAAGTGCAGGTTGCGGCCCTCGGGCGTTTCGCCCTGGAAGTCGCCCGCGGCGTCGAACGTGAGGCGAGTCTTGGTCGAAGGGGAGAGGTCCGCGGAGCCGCCGAGCAGCCACGGCACCTGCTTGGCGATCGCGTTGAGCACCTTGCCCGACGAGTCGCGGCTGGCGAGGCCCTTGGCGTCGGCCGGGAAGACCGGGATCTCCTTGTCCCAGCCGGCGGGCAGCTCGCGCCTCTGCATGCGCGAGAGCTGGTCGGCGAGGTCCGGGTGCTTCTTCTGGTACTGCTCGAAGAGCGCGAGCCACTCCTGGTGCAGCTTCTTTCCGCGGGCCCCGACGCCCGCCTCGAAGTGCTCGTAGACGCCGTCGGGGACGAGAAACTGCGCGTCCTCGGGCCAGCCGTAGTTCTTCTTCGTCGCGCGGATCTCGGCCTCGCCGAGAGGCTCGCCGTGGGCGGCGCTCGTGTCCTGCTTGGTCGGCGCGCCGTAGGCAATGTGGCTGTCGACGACGACGAGCGTCGGCCGGTCCGTCGTCTTGCGGAACGTGGCGAACGCGCGGCCGAGCAGGTCGAGGTCGTTGGCGTCGCCGACGCGCAGCACGTTCCAGCCGTAGCCGAGGAAGCGCGAGGCAATGTCCTCGGTGAAGGCGAGCGCCGTGTTGCCCTCGATCGTGATGTGGTTGTTGTCGTAGATCCAGCAGAGGTTCGACAGGCCGAGGTGGCCCGCCAGCGAGGCCGCCTCGCTCGAGACGCCCTCCATCATGCAGCCGTCGCCTGCGAGCGCGTAGACGTCGTAGTCGACGATCGCCTCGAAGCCGGGCCGGGCGAAGTGCGCCTTCATCCACCGCGCGGCCATCGCCATGCCCACGCTCGTCGCCACGCCCTGGCCGAGCGGGCCGGTCGTCGTCTCGACGCCGCTC
>DATIQP010000626.1:0-3588 GCA_035470765.1 Polyangiaceae bacterium
GCCCGCGTCGTCCGTCGGCGAGCAGAACGTGCCGGCCTCGCAGACGGTGCCGCACGCGCCGCAGTTGTTCGTGTCCATGCGCAGGTCGGCGCAGTAGCTCCCGCCGTCCGTGTCCGTGCACGTCGCGAGGTTGCCCTGGCAGCTCAGCGCGCACGCCGCGTTCTGGCAGCGGTAACCCTGGTCACACGCCTTGCCGCAGGTGCCGCAGTTGTTGTCGTCCTTCTGGAGGTTGGTGCAGATCGGGCCGCCGTCGCCCGCGTCGCTGTCGCACGCCGTCAGGCCGTTCTGGCAGGAGAGGGCGCAGCCCCCGTCCACGCACCAGTTGCCCGAGGGGCACTTCACTCCGCACCCGCCGCAGTTGTTCGGATCGCTGCGAGGATCGATGCACGCGCCGTCGCCGCACGCGACGACGCCGCCGCCGCACGAGAGCACGCACTGGCTGTTGAGGCAGACCTGGGCCGCCTTGCAAGCCGAGCCGCAGGCTCCGCAGTTCTGCGGATCGTTGGCGAGGTCCGCGCACTGACCCTGGCAAAGGTTGAAGTTCGTGGGGCAAGGCGGCCCACTCTCCACGCTCGAATCGGGAACGTCGGGACTGCCGCTGCTGCAGCCCGCCATGACGCGAACGAGACCACAGGCCCCACACACCACGGCGGCGGCCGCCGCCCAGCCACGCAAGGTCAACCTCATGGGCGCGGACCTTCGCATAATGCCGAGGTGGCGGCGAGCCCTTAATGAAGGGAAACGTAAGTCAATGTACCCACAAGGGGGCCATCCCTAGTCCTTGGGGGGCTCGTCGGCCGGCGGCGGCGCCGGGGGCTCCGACTTGGAACCGGCAGGCTTGGTCAGCTCGCGCTCGATGGTCTGGGCGACGTTGCCGAACGCCCGACCGATCTCGTGGAGGCTGGTCTTGAGGGCGCCTTCGAGCTTGTCGTTCTGAAGCCGATCGATGGCGTGTTGCAGGTCGTCGACGCCCTTCTTGAAGACCTTCTCCACGCGCTCGGAGTGGACGTTGTCCTTGGCGCGGTGAGCCGCGGTCTGGGCGGCCGCCTTCGCCGCGCGGAAAAGCAGGCCGACTCCCTTTTTGAGATCCTCGACAGGATTTTCCGGCTCGACCTTGTGCTCTTCGGGGTCCTTCGGCTCCTCGCTCATGCAGCGATCATGTGTCCCGAGCCCGGGCCTGTCGACCCTTCGGGGGCCCTCGTGTCCCAATTCGCTTCTCCCCCTCGCCGTTTTCGCCCACAATATCGCTCAATGCGCGTCGAGTACGTTCTTGGCTTGGTTTTCGCGATCGCTGGCTGCTCCTCGCCGGCCCCGCCGACCGACGGGGGCTCCGACGCCGGCGATGCCGGGGACGTCGCCCCGGACGCGCCGCTGCCGCCGGTGGACAACTCGTGCGCCGGGCCGTGTCCGCAGTCGAACGTCAAGCACGTCGTCGTGGTCGTGCAGGAAAACCACACCTTCGACAACCACTTCGGCCGCTACTGCACGGCTCCTGCGGGGTCCAACCCGACGTGCAACAACGGGCCCGGGTGCTGCGAGGCCGCTCCCCAGACCGACCCCGCCGGCACGCCGTTCGCCAACCTCGACGACACGTTGAACGGCGATCGCGACCCCGACCACAGCACGGCTTGCGAGACCGCGGAGATGGACAACGGCAAGATGGACATGTTCGCGACGGAGGCGTGCGGCAGCCCGTTCAACATCGTGACGGCGGACCCGACCATCATCAAGCCGTACTGGGACTACGCGTCGCAGAACGCCCTCGCGGATCGCTACTTCCAGCCGATCATCGGGCAGAGCTCGTCCAACGACATGTACTTCGCGCGCGCCTCGTTCGTCTTCACGGACAACGCCGAGACGCCGAAGGACGCCGTGGGCGTCAAGTGCCAGATCGGGTCGAACAACCAGATCCAGTACCCGGATCAGACCCTCGGCGATCTACTCAAGCAGGCCACGGTGCCGTGGCGCTTCTACGCCGGCGGATACGCGGCGCAGGCGGCGGCGGTGGCGCAGAACACCTGCGCGACGCATCCCAACGACTGCCCGGTGACGCTCAACCTCGACCCCTGCACGTTCGACCCGAGCGACGTGCCCTTCGAGTACTACGCCTCGACGAGGGACAACCCGGGCACGATGGCGGACGACTCGGTGTTCTTCTCCGACCTCGAGAACGGCACGCTGCCGGCGGTCTCGTTCGTGCGGTCGGTTGGGTACAAGAGCGAGCACCCCGGGAGCTTCGCCAAGCTCAGCACCGGCGTGGCGTGGGCCACGAACGTGATCGACTCGGTGTTCGCGTCGCGGTACCGCGAGGCGACGCTGGTGCTATTCACCTACGACGAGGGTGGCGGCTACTTCGATCACGTCCCGCCGCCGGCCACGAGCAAGGTGGACAACAAGCCGTACGGCACGCGCTTGCCGTTCCTGGCGATCGGCCCGTTCGCGCGGAAGAACTACGTCTCGCACCTCGTGATGGAGCACTCGAGCGTGGTGAAGTTCATCGAGTGGAACTTCCTCGGAGGCCAGACCGGCCAGCTCCAGACGCGCGACGCGGTGGTGAACAACCTCGGCAGCTTGCTCGATCCCGCGGCGACGGGGGCGACGGTCCCCGCCAACTGAGGGGGCATCGCGGGGCGCATGATGGGGAAGCGGGCGGGCACGAGGGCGAGCAGGAGCGCCACGACGAAGGGGGCGCCGGGCCCGCGCCGGGTGGACATCGACAACGTGCCGGTCGCGACCCTCGTCACCCGCGAAGGCGTCGTCGTCGCCGTCAACGCCGCCTACGAGCAGATATCGGGCTGGAGAGAGTCGGCGCTCCTCGGTCGGCCGGTCGACGAGCTGATCGCGACGCTCGTCCATCCGCGCGACCGTGCCCTGCTCGAGCAGGTCTCCCACAACCGGACATCGCCGGAGCCGCGCGGGGAAGGGCGGCTGTGGTGCCGCGTCGTCGGGCCGGACGGCAAGGAGCGGCCGGTCCGAGTCGAGTGGCGCCTCGTCGGCGAAGAGGCTTTTGTCTTTTTGGTCGACGCGCAGCCCGAGGCGTTCGGGCAGGAGGTCACCGCGGCGCTCGCCCGTGCCTCCGGCGCGCTCTCTCGCTGCGCCACCGAGGCCGAGGTGCTCGAAAGGGCGGTGGACGCGCTTTGCGAGTTCGGTTTCACGGCCACGGTGCTCCTGTGGGACGAGCACGATCCGCTGCTCCTGTACGGTCCCACTCGATTGCCTCACCACGGGCCTAGCAGCGGCGCGTTCGAGGCCACGCGGCCGCGACGTGACATCCTCGTGCGGCTCAACCCGGGGTTCATGGAGCGCAAGAGCGCGTTCTTCCAGGACGGCGTGCGCGTGGTGCGCGAGGCGTATCCCGAGCTGCTGCTCGACAAGCTCGTGGCGAGCTTGCCGGCGCAGCGCATGGTGCAGGCCCCGCTCTTCGTCGGAGACGCCCCGTACGGCGCGCTCGTCGTGACGAGCGACGCCTTGACCCCGCTCGCGGCGACGGCGCTCGAGCTCTTCGGCGAGCTGATCGGCAAGGCGCTGGAGACCATCCGCCTGCGCCGGGAGAACGTGGAGCGCGAGCGGCTTGCCGCGCTCGGCGAG
>DATIQP010000627.1:0-8518 GCA_035470765.1 Polyangiaceae bacterium
AACTACTTCGACATCGTCGTCTGCGCGGCCAGCAAGCCGGCGTTCTTCACCGAGCGCCGCCCGCTGATGGAGCGCGACGGAGACCACTCCAGGCAGGCCGCCTTCCCGCTCGAGCGCGGCCGCATCTACGAGGGCGGCAACCTGCACGATCTCGAGCGCGCGCTCGCCGTGAGTGGCGACGAGGTGCTCTACGTCGGAGACCACATCTACGGCGACATCCTGCGCAGCAAGAAGGACTCGGCCTGGCGCACCGCGATGATCATCCAGGAGCTCGAGACCGAGGTCGGCGCCTACGAGGACTGCAAGCTCGACATCGAGCGCGGCGTGATGCTCGAGGATCAGCGCGAGCGCCTCGAGGACGAGCTGCGCTTCTACCAGGCTCGCTTCAAGGAGCTGAACAAGCCCGCCGGCCACAAGAACGGCAACGGCAACGGTTACGGCAACGGCGTGGCGCTCGAGGCCGAGCGTGTCCGCGTCAAGCGCGCGCTCGAGCGCGTCCGCGGCCTGCTCCGCCAGGCCGAGGCCGAGCAGACGTCCCTCGAGAACCGCACCGACCAGCGCTTCCACCCGTACTGGGGCTCGCTGCTGAAGGAAGGCAATGAGCAGTCGAGCTTTGGCGCGCAGGTCGAGGAGTACGCGTGCATCTACACGTCGCGCGTCTCGAACTTCCTGCACTACTCGCCGCAGCAGCACTTCCACAGTCCGCGCGACGTCATGGCCCACGAGATCGGCTGAACGCGAGGCGCCCATCGCGGCGAAAGCCGCGGAGCAGGTAAACGAATGAGCGAGCGCATCCCCGGCATCCTCAAGGCCATTCCGGAGGACTTCGTCGTCGAGGAGATCCCGGCGTACGAGCCGAGCGGTCACGGGGACCACGTCTTCGTGCGCTTCCGAAAACGCGATCTTACGACCGACGTCGCCGTGCGCGCCATCGCGGGGGCGCTCGGCGCCTCGAGCCGCGACGCCGGCGTGGCGGGGATGAAGGACAAGCGCGCGGTGACGGTGCAGACCATCAGCCTCTTTCCGCCGCGCGGAACGCCCGCGGAAGAACTCGCGCGTGCGGCCGGCGCCCTCACTCTCCCGGGCATCGAGATCCTCGACGTGAGGCGCCACGAGCACAAGCTCAAGACGGGCCACCTGCGGGGTAACCGGTTCGTCATCCGCGTGCGAGGGGTGCCTGCCTCACGGTCGGCCGAGGTCGGCGCGCGCTTCGCCGAGATCGCAGGCGACGGCGTCCCCAACGCCTTCGGCGCGCAGCGCTTCGGCGCCGCCGGCGACAACGCCGCCCGGGCCCGCGCCATCCTCGAAGGCAAGGAGCCCGCCCCGCGCGACAAGCGCCTGCTCCGGCTGCTCTACTCTGCGCTGCAGTCGGCCGTCTTCAACGACGTGCTGGCCGAGCGCGTCGCCCGCGGCAGCTGGACGACCGCGCTGCTCGGCGACGTCCTCAAGAAGGAGGACACCGGGGGGCTCTTCGTCTGCACGGACCCGGTCGAGGACGCCGCCCGGGCGGCCCGCGGTGAGCTCTCGGCGACCGGCCCCATGTTCGGTCCCAAGACCATGCAGCCATCGGGCGAGCCGGCGGAGATCGAGACGGCCATGCTCGTGCGCCACCTCGGCGCCGATTACGCCAGCCGCTACGCGCCCGAGCTGGGGGAGGGGACACGCCGCCTGCTGCGGCTGCGCGTGGCTGGCCTGACGGCACGCGAGGCTCCTGCCGAGCCGCTGGACGTCGACCCGACGGCGGGTAATCATCACAATCCAGTTGCAACTGTATCTGGGGAAGAACAAACGAGCTGGGTTGTTGAGTTTGTGCTACCGAGAGGGGCCTTCGCCACGACCGTGCTCGAGCAAATCGTCGTCCAACCGTCGGAAAACTCAGGGAAAATAGCGGATGCTTGAACGAGTCAAAAGCGCGCTGGTCGGCCTCGGGGCCGGGTGGGTGCTCATCCTGATGTTCGCCCTCAGCGTCATCTCCGTGGCCATCATGCTCGAGAGGGCGTGGCTCTTCTTCTCGCTGCGGGACGACATCCCCAAGTTGATGCGAGATCTCGCGTCACTCTTGCGCGGGGGCGACCTCGAGGGCGCGCGCAAACGCCTCGAGTCCTCGCCGAGCGCCGAGGCGGCGGTCGTCGTGGCCGGCCTCGTCGAGGCGCCCAGGGGATCGCACGCCGCGGAGGAAGCCATGGCCGGAGCCAGCGCCCTGCAGCGTACGCGGCTCGAACGCCGCCTCGCCTTCCTCGGCACCGTCGGCAACAACGCGCCCTTCATCGGCCTCCTCGGCACCGTCATCGGCATCGTCGCCGCGTTCGACGAGCTCTCGCGCGAGGCCAGCGCGGCCGGGGCCAATCCGAGCGCGGCCAGCGCCGCGGCCAGCGTCAGCGCGACGTTGCAGGCGCACATCTCCGAGGCGCTCGTCGCGACGGCGGTCGGTCTCTTCGTCGCCATCCCGGCGGTCGGCGCGTACAACTACTTCCAGCGCGTCGTGAAGGCGACGCTGGCGAACACCGAGGCGCTCGGCCACCTGCTGCTCGCGCACCTCAAGTCCCCCGACGGCGAGACCGCCCACGAAGGCGAGCCGGCCCCGAAGGCCGCGCGCGCCAGCGCCCCGGCGTCGAAGCGCGAGCACGTCAAGCGCGAGGAGCCGGAGGAGCGCGAGGCTCGCGGAGAGCAGGAAGGCGCGGAGAGCTAGCCATGGCCGGTGGCTCGCAAGACGCGGATGACGCGATCGTAGGCATCAACGTCACCCCGCTGGTCGACGTCACGCTGGTGCTCTGCATCATCCTCATGGTGACGGCCAAGATGGTGACGCAGCCGAGCTCGATTCCCCTCGAGCTGCCGCGCGCCTCGCAGGGCAGCACCGAAGTGCAGACGATGATGAGCGTCGAGCTCGCGGCGTCGGGTGCGACCGTCGTGGACGGCAAGCTCCAGCCGAACGACGACGCGATCTTCGACCTCGCCAGGGCCGCCCACCAGAAGAACGCCGAGCTTCGCACGGTCATCCGAGCGGACACGAGCGTGCAGCACGGCCGCGTGATCCACGTGCTCGACTTGCTCAAGCAGGCCGGTGTGGCCAAGATTGCCTTCGGCGTCGCCGCCGTCCCCAGCTCGTCGGGAGCTCCGCCGAAACCGCCCGCCCCATGACCCCTCCGCACGCGCACCTCAACGGCAGGAGCCGCTACTCGGCGCAGGCCGAGTCGTCGCGCGTGACGCCGTGGGGGACGCTCGCGGGGGATCCGCTCGAGCGCGTGCTCGCTCTCGGCCGAGGTCGCGCCGCGCAGGTCATGGTCGTCGCCATGATCGCGGCCTTCTCGCTGCACGGCGTGGCCGCGGTCCGCACCGCCTACATCCACGCCGAGGTGATCGCGTGGACGCTGAAGCTCGCGCCGGTCATCGAGGGGCACCTCGTGCAGACCGTCGACATCGAGACCGAGAAGACCGCGCCGGAGCCGCCGCCTCCTCCTCCCCCGGAGGAGAAGAAGGAGGACGAGCCGGTGGTCAAGCAGGACACCCCGAAGGAAGCGCCGGCCGCCGCCGCGCAGGCCGGGCAGGTCCTCGCGCAGGACCCGGACAAGCCCCTCGACTTCACCGACAACGTCTTCACCGTGGGCAGCAGCGATCGCTACAGCGGGGGCGACACGACGTCGAACGGCACCAACCAGAACGCGGTCCACGCGCGCCATGTCGCCGACGACGGCCAAGGGAGCGGGCAGGGGCAGGCCCAGAAGCAGGTCGCCGTGGATCTCTCCCGCACCGCGCACCTCGCGGGGTCGGGCGAGTGGCGTTGCCCGTTCCCGCCCGAGGCCGACGCGGATCAGGTCGACGACGCGGAGGCGGTCATCGAGGTGGTGGTCGGCGCCGACGGGAAGGCGTCCAACGCGAGCGTCAAGGCGGACCCCGGCCACGGCTTCGGCCGCGAGGCGCGGGCGTGCGCGATGCGCGAGGCCTACGTCCCCGCGGTCGATCGCGAGGGCCACGCCGTCGCCTCGACGAAGCGATTCCGTGTAAAATTCGAGCGATGAGGCTTCTCTCGTCGTGGAGGTGGGCAGGGTTCCTCGCGGTGGCGATCTGCGCCTGCCGCACGACCCCGGAGCCGGCCGGCTCGGCCCCCACGGGCAACTCGGCGCCCGCTGCAAGGTCGGCCGAATCGACGGCTCGGACCGAAGCGTCGCCCGGCGACGTGACGTGGACCAAGCCGAGCGGCTGGTCCGCCGAGCCCAACGCCACCGGCATGCGCAAGGCGACTTACAAGGTCCCGCGCGCGAGCGGCGACGCCGACGACGCGACGGTCTCCGTCATCCAGGCCGGTGGCACCGTCGACGCGAACGTGGAGCGCTGGTACGGCCAGTTCCAGGGCGTGCACGACCAGAAGCGAACCCAGCTCCGCGTCGGCCCGCTCCGGGTGACCGTGGTCGAGGCCCACGGGACCTACACGGGCGGCGGCGTGATGGTGGGCGAGTCGCCGGCGCCGAAGCCCGGCTGGAGCATGCTCGGAGCGATTGTCGAAATCGCTCCCCAGCCTTACTTTTTCAAGATGCTCGGCCCCGAGAAGACCGTCAGCGCCGCCCGTGGCGACTTCCAGGCCCTGCTAGGCTCTCTTGTCCCACGCTGAACAGACACGGAAGACCATCCCATGGACGAGACGTTGCGCGCGCAGATCGACGAGCTGGTGACCAAGAACCCGATCGTGCTGTTCATGAAGGGCAGCCGGCAGTTCCCGCAGTGCGGCTTCTCGGCCACCGTCGTCCAGATCCTCGACACACACGGCGTGAAGTACGAGACGGTCAACGTGCTCAGCTCCCCGGACCTCCGCGACGGCATCAAGGAGTATTCGAGCTGGCCGACGATCCCCCAGCTGTACGTCGGCGGGAAGTTCGTCGGCGGCTGCGACATCGTGCGCGAGCTCCACTCGAGCGGCGAGCTGGCCGCGCTCGTCGGTGCCGGCGGCGGCGCGGCTCCCGCGGAGCCCGCGGCGGCCCCGAAGGTCACGATCTCGAAGGAAGCCCGCGAGGCCATCCTCGCGGCGCAGAGCGACGCCGGGGGCGATCCCCTGCGCGTGGGGATCGGTCCGCGCTGGGAGTACGACCTCGTCTTCGACGCCAAGCAGGAGGGCGATGTCGTCGTCGAGTCCGAGGGCCTCACCATCCTCTTCGATCGCGAGAGCGCCGCGCGCGCGGGAGAGTTGACGATCGAGTTCCTCGCGGGCCAGGGCTTCCGCGTCGAGAGCAGCAAGGCACCGTCGCGCGTGCGGTCGATGGGCGCGTCGGAGCTGAAGGAGCTCCTCGCCGGCGACGCGAGCATCCTCTTGCTCGACGTACGGCCCGATGCCGAACGCTCGCTGGCCTCCATCCCCGGCCACACGCCGCTCTCGCCCGCGATCCTCGAGGAGATCGTCGAGAAGGGCGCGAAGGTGGTGGTCTACTGCCACCACGGCGGCCGCAGCATGAGCGTCGCGCAGCAGCTCGTCTTGCAAGGCGCGAAGGAGATCTACAACCTCGTGGGAGGCATCGACGCCTACAGCGAGGTCGACCCTTCGATCCCCCGCTACTGAGCCAGCTCAGTCGCCTTGCCAGATCGTGGGGCCCTGGCACGAGCTCCACGTGCCGTTCGCCTGACACGTGAGGTAGCCGTTCGCGCAGTCGACGTGGCTGCCCGACACGCGGTAGATGATGCCGCAGGCGTACTGTGCACCCGCGTCGTCGCAGGGGCAGCTCTCGGCGGGGGCGCTGCAGGGCGGTGGCGCGGCGACGTCGTGGGTCGGCAGGCCGCCGTCGTAGTCGCCGAGCGGCGGGGGCATCGCGCTGTCGCTGCACGCGGCGAGCCCCCACGTCGAGAACCCGATCACCGCGATCGAAGTCACAAGGCGCCCCACATCCATGCTGACATAAATAGCGCCCTTTTCGACGGGCCGCAAAGGTCAGAGGGCCAGGCTCAAACCGACCCTCACGCTGCGCTCGCCGAAGACCGAGCCGTCCACGCTCAAGAGCAGCCGCGCGCGAAAGAGCGACAAACCGAGGCCGGGGCCGAGCGCATACTTGTAGGCGTCGGTGCCCAGGACGCTCCCCTCGTGCGACCAGAAGACGGGGCCGCCGAAGAGCCTGCCCGTGAGGAACGGCGTCACGACGCCGAGGCCGGTCCGCAGGGGCACCCCCGCGGTCATGCCGAAGCTCAGATCGAACGCCGCGTAGTCGGTCGGCGAGCCCTGGCCCGTCGAGTCGGTGGTCTGCGCGTACATGCCGGCCACCGTGAACGAGGAGAGCAGGAAGGGGGCGGCGTACCCGCTCGACGGGACGAGCACGTACGAGAGTGAGAGGGCTGCCACGAAGCCCGGGCTGAAGAGCGAGCCCGCGAGGTGGCCGCCGACGAGGGCGCCGGCGTCCACGCCGAGGGTCCAGCGGCCGGGCAGCTTGTGCTCGTAGGAGCCCATGACGACGTGGCGCTGCGTGGGCGCGCGGAAGCCGTCGGAGAAGTACAGCACCGTGGTCGTGAAGCCGTAGCTCGCGCCGACGCGGTCGCGGCTGCTCGCGCGGTTCTCGTCGAGGACGGCAGACGCGTCGCACAGCCCGGGCGTGCCCGACGCCGAGACTCCGCACGCCCGCGCGTCGGCTGCCCGGAGCAAGGCGCTCGCGGAGAGAAATCCGGCGAGGGCGGCGGCCCGCGTCAATGGCGCCTGCGGCGGCGGCGCGCCCCCGCGCCCGCGAGGGCCAGGGCGCCGAGCGCGCACGCGGGCCAGGCTCCGCCGAAGCGCGAGGAGCCCGCGTCGGGTGCGCCGGCGAGCTCGCAGGTGCAGCCGCCCGAGGCGGGAGCCGACGTCCCCGCGTCGTCGGTGACGTTGCCGGTGTCGGGCCTGTAGGTGACGACGCCGACGTCGCTTGCCGCTGCGTCGGAGAGGGCGCTCGCGTCGGAAGCGTCCGCGACCGTCGCGTCGCCCGCGCCGTCCGGCGACGCGTCCGACTCGGCGTCGAGGCTGGCGTCGGCGCTCGCGTCGTCGCCGGCGTCGGGCCCGCCATCCGCCGCGACAGCCACGCCAGAGACCAGCGCGACGACCGACACGCAAAGAACGACCGAAAGCGACCGCATGATCGTTTGGTACGTAGCACAGCGCTTCGACGCGCGATAAGAGCATTGCTTCCATGACCTCGGCGAGCACGGCCCACGAGCGACCTTTGCAGAAGGAGCGCGCCGCGACCGCGTTCGTCCTGCTCGCGGCGCTGCTCTGGAGCACCGGGGGCCTCGGCGTGAAGAGCGTCGCGCTCGGGTCGATGGCCCTCGCCGGATATCGCAGCCTCTTCGCCGTCCCGGTGCTCGCCCTGGCGGCGCTCATCGAGCTGCGGGCGCGCCGGCTCGGGCCGCTGGCCGAGGTCGGGCGCATGCTGCGCCGCCCGTGGGTCTGGGCGGCCGCCTTGTCGTACGCGGTGATGGTCGTGAGCTTCGTGGTCGCCGCCAAGCTCACGACGGCGGCCAACGCCATCCTCCTGCAGTACTCGGGGCCGGTCTACGTGGCGCTGCTCTCCTGGCCGCTGCTCCGCGAGCGCGTCAGGCTGATCGACGGCGTCGCGACGCTGGGCTGCCTGCTCGGCATGACGCTGTTCTTCGTGGACAAGGTGTCGGCCGAGGGCCGCATCGGCGATCTCGTCGCGATCCTGTCGAGCCTCGGCTTCGCCGGCGTGCCGCTCCTGATGCGCCTCGAGCAGCGCGCGCAGGAGGCCCGCGCCGCGGTCTGGACCGGCGCCGTGGCCTCGCCGCTCGTGGCGATGACGCTGGGCAACCTGATCGCCTGCGCCGTGTGCGCACCGAGCATGTTGGCCGCGCGGCCGAGCGGCGCCGTCGCCTGGAGCGTCGTGGTCTTCCTCGGTACGGTCCAGATCGGGGCCGCCTATTGGCTCTACGGTGCGGCCGTAGGCAAGCTGCCCGCGCTCCGCTCGACGCTCCTCGCCACCATCGAGCCCATCCTCAACCCCCTCTGGGTCGCCCTCGTCCGCGGGGAGCGGCCCACGGGCTGGGCCGTGCTGGGCGGTGCCGTCATCGTCGCCTCGGTGACGTTGCAGGCCATTTTTCGCGCCCGACTCTCCGCCAAGGCCGAGGCAAGGGCCTCGCGCGCGTGACTTCGCGGCCGCTATCTGTGACACTGGCGTAGCCGATGGGGCTCGCCAAGACGCTGGGCAAGTATCGCCCGATCGCGGAGCTGGGACGGGGTGGGATGGCGGTGGTCTACCTCGCCGCCTCGCAGGGCCCGCGTGGCTTCAGCAAGCTCGTGGTCGTGAAGGAGCTGAAGGACGACTTCACGCAGGATCCCGAGTTCGGCACGATGTTCGTCGACGAGGCGCGGCTCGCGGCGCGGCTGAATCATCCCAACATCGTGCAGACCTACGAGGTAGAGGAGGAGGACAAGCAGCTCTTCCTCGTGATGGAGTACCTCGAAGGTCAGTCGATGAGCGCCGTGCGCTCGCGCCTGTCCAAGCTCGGTACGCTCACGCGCGACCATCAGGTGCGAGTGATCTGCGACGTGCTCGACGGCCTC
>DATIQP010000628.1:0-4040 GCA_035470765.1 Polyangiaceae bacterium
CCGGCTCGACCGTGGAACGAGGCGCGCAGCTTACCCAATCGAAGGCGCGCGGCCACGGCATCTCGCGTGTTTCGCTGGTGACCGATTTTTCGCGGCGCACCCGATTCGTCAGTGGTGCCAGGAGAGCTTGATCTTCGTGGCCTCGTCGCCCGCCCACGACCGAGACGCGAAGGACGCCGCGACCTCGAGGCCTCCGGCGACCTCGACGAGGTGCTCGAAGAAGCCGAGCGTCTGCTCGCTCGCCGCCTCCTCCGCGAGCGGCGCCATGCCGTAGCGGATGTCGATGGTGGCCTCTTCGTCGGTCAGCTCGTCGATCTCGAGCGCGGAATAGTCGAAGAAGCTCTGGCGAAGGACGCGGAAGCGCATGAGCGTCTCTCGCACGTCGCCGGTGACGAGCAAGCCCTGTTGCTCCAGCTGCAGCCAGTCCACCGACATGCGCCCCCACTGACGCACGAGCGCCATGTTCCGGCCGGCGATCTCCAGCAGAATGGCGATGCCCATCCGCTCGAAGGTCTCCATCGGGTACCAGCCCTCCGGCTCGATGTGCTCCGTCAGGTAGGCGAGATCTCCCGCGGTCAGGTGGCGTGACCAGTCCACGCCCTTGTGCCCCCGCACCATGCGCACGTAGTCGACGAAGAGGACCCCCTTGACGTTTCGGCCCACGATCCGCGCACCGTAACATACCGCGCGCGAGGCGCCTCTCTCCTCGCGAAGTCGACGGCGTACGTTTCCGGCGGTAGCCTCTCGCTCATGCGGGGACTTGCTCTCGGGATTCTCGCGGGCGCGTGCGGCGCTCTCGCGTGCGGAGGTGGCGGGGGCAGCGGCGCCGACGGCGGCACGGGCCCCGACGGATCGATCGTCGGCCAGGACGCTGCGCCTCCGCCGCCGCCCAAGGCAGTGTGCGATCTGCCGGCGCAACCGGTCGACACGTCGAAGCCGACCACCGTCGTCGGCGACGGCAGCCCGGCGAGCTGCACCGACTCGGCCTTCCGCGCGGCGGTCGCCGCCGGCGGCATCGTCACGTTCGACTGCGGCGCCAATCCGGTGACCATCACCGTCGCCTCGGAGGTGCCCGTCTCGAAGGACACCACCATCGACGGCGCCGGCACGGTGACGCTGAGCGGCGGCGGCACCTCGCGCATCCTGCACATCACGAGCGCGTGGAACGTCGCCACGCCGCTGCTCACCGTACAGAACCTCACATTCACGGGCGGCTTCACGAGCGACGTGCTGAACACCAAGAGCACGGCCAAAGGCGGCGGCGCCATCTTCGAGGACGGCGGTTCGCTCACCGTCATCGACTGCACCTTCACGCACAACCAGTGCGCGACCACCGGGCAGGACGTGTCCGGAGGCGCCATCAACGGTCAGGGCGTCGGCACGCTCATCATCGTAGGGAGTACCTTCTCGGACAACACCGGCTCGAACGGCGGAGCCGTGGGTACTCAGGACGAGAACGTCACCGTCGTCAACTCGACGTTCGCCAACAACTCGGCGACGGGCACCGACGGCAACCCCGGCAACGGCGGCAACGGCGGCGGCCTGACCTACGACGGCGCGCACGTCTCGCTCACGCTCTGCGGCGACACGTTCACCGGCAACAAGGCCAACGCCGCCGGCGGGGCCGTCTTCCGCGTGGGCTACAACAGCGCGGGCGGCGCGCCGAGCGTCGTGAACATCGACCGCTACACCTTCGACGGCAACTCGGTCGACGCGAGCACGGGCAACGCCGCGGGCCTCTACCTCGAGAACGTGACGATCAACATGAGCGGCACCACCATCTCGAACAACACGGGGCACTATGGCGGCGGCATCTGGTGCGGCCAGTCGGCCACGGCCAACTTCACGAACGTCACCATCGCCGACAACACGGCCTCCGGCGGCGGCGGCGTCTGGTTCGCCAACGGCGTCACCGGCACCTTCCTCAACTGCACCGTCGCCGGCAACACGGGCGACGGCCTCTTCGGCGGCGACACCGGCGTGAGCTTGCAGAATACAATCGTCGCGAACAACGTGAGGGGCACGCTCGACGGCACCACCAACTGCGCCAAGCAGCACGGCAGCAGCGGGCCCAACCTGCAGTTCCCGGGGACGGGCACGCTCTGCGCGCCCTCGATCACCGTCGCCGATCCGCTGCTCGGCGCGCTGCAGGACAACGGCGGCCCCACCAAGACGATGCTGCCCGCCTCCGGCAGCCCGGCGCTCGGCAAGGGGACCGGCTGCCCGCCCATCGATCAGCGCGGCAACACGCGGCCGAGCGCGTGCACGCTCGGCGCGGTCGAAGCGAACTGAATCGAGCTCAGGCCGGGTTCACGACGCGGCGGAGCGCTCCCGCGCGACGGCCGCCGGCTCGCGAGGCTCGGACCACTCGAACGGCTTCATCCAGGCGCGCTCGAAGACGCGGAGCGCGTTGGCGTGGCAGATCTTCGCCGCCAGCGTGGCGCCGTAGCGCTGCTGGAGCCGCGCGGAGAGCTTGGCGTGATCGAGGGCGCTCGACAGGCCGGCGAGCGTCGGCTTGATGAAGCCGTCGAGATCGGAGCCGATGGCGAGCACGTCGTCACCGCCCCAGGCGCGCAGCTTCTCGATCTGCGCCTCGATGAAACCGAACGACTCCTCGAACGTCTTGGTCCGGGCGCCGCGACCGTCGCGCACGAAGTGATCGCAGTAGATGACGCCGCACACGCCCTTGCGGGCCGCGATGTGATCGACGAACTCGCGCTCGAGGTTGTAGGCGAACTTGCCGAAGGAGCAGGCGACGTGCGACGCGATGACCGGCACCGTGCGCCCCGGATCGACCCGGTCGAGCATGGCGAAGGTCTCGCGCATGCCCTGCTTGCTCATGTGCGTGACGTCGACGAGGATGCCGTGCTTGACCATCTCGCGCACGACCACCCGGCCGCGCTCGTCGAGGCCGATCGCGTCGTCCTGCTTGAAGATCGCGCGGTAGAGCATGTCCGGCATGAACGGGAGCGCCGGGACGTTGGTCGCCACGCGGCGCCAGAAGAGGTGCGCCACGGTGACGTAGCCGACGCCTCTGTGCGCGAGCTTCTCCACGTGCTTCTCGATCGCCTCCTCGTCGCGGCCGAGGTGGAAGCCGCCCTCGACGGCGTGGATGAGCGCCACCTTGCCCAGGGCGCGAGCCTCGCGCAGCTCGGCGAAGTTGCGCACCACGCGCGCCCGGTCCTGCGAGTCCGCCGCGACCTCGCTCTCGACGCGGTCGAGCAGGTCCAGCAACGTCTTGGCGTAGTGGTCCTTCGGCGGCGCGGGCCAAGGCTCGATCTCGAGCTCGTGGAGCGGGTCGTAGGCCACCGACAGCGCCACGCCGACGTTGCCCCTCGCGAGCGTGTCGAGCGTGACCGCGTGCCCGTCGGTCGCGTGCTCGCGGTTGAAGAAGCGGTCCGCGATCTCCAGCGCGACGAACCGGAGCTTGTCGCCGAGCTTCTCCTGGTGGCGGCGGCGCCGCAGCCGGCTGCGGAAGTCTTCGGGGTCGAACTGCATCGGGAAGTGGGCGTGGAGGTCGACGACGAAGGGCGCGCTCGGGGCGTCGGACATGAGCCGACGCTACCACGGCGCGCCCCATCCATCTGGCGAGCCTGCGCCCCCGGGGGATTCGTGGTTAAGGTGGGTGCGTGCATGCCACCTCTCCGGCCCCGCCCACCGGGCCGATGTTCTCCTTCGCCGGGTTCGCGCACACGCCGCGCACGCTCGCGCTCGTCTGGAAATCGAGCCGCTCGCTCAGCGTGCTCTACGGTCTGACCACCCTCGTGGCGGCCGTGCTCCCGCTCGGCATCGCCTGGATCGGCAAGCGCATCATCGACGCGGCGCTCGCGCGCGATCCCGGACAGACGGTGCGCAACGTGATGATCGAGCTCGCGCTCGTCGGCGGCCTCGCCCTCGCGACGCAGGGACGCGACCTCATCAGCCAGGTGCTCGGCGCGCGCCTCTCGCTCGACGTCAACATCGCCATCCTCGAGAAGGCCATCTCGCTCGATCTTTCCCACTTCGAGGACCCGACCTTCTACGACCAGCTCACGCGCGCG
>DATIQP010000629.1:0-5746 GCA_035470765.1 Polyangiaceae bacterium
CAGGCCATCCGAACGGCGATTCGGTTCGAGCCGCTCACGAGGGAGCAGGTCGACGCGCTGCTCGCACGCACGCGCGACGTGGCGATGTCGGGGCGCTTCGAGCGCTTCAAGACGACCAGTGCGTTCGACGGCACCGGGCGCCACCCGGAGTGGCTGCGCTCCGCGTCGATGTGAGCTCGCGCGGGCACCCGAGCGGCTTCAAGGCGCGACGTCCATCGCGCGGAGCAGCGGGTCGGCTCGAGACTCGTCGAAGAAATGCTTGTAGCGCGGGTTGTCGGAGACCGCGCCCGGTTGGATGTTGCCGTCCGAGTCGAGGATGAACGTCCGCGGCACGTAGCTCCCGTCGGGGCTGTACCGCTTCGCCACCGCGTCGTTCAGGTCGGCGTCGAGACGAATCATCACGAAGTCCTTCGCGCGCGCGACGAGGCGCGGGTCGGCGAACACGCGGCTGTAGCTCTTGCAGTGCGGGCACCACGTCGTGAAGAGCACCAGGCAGACGCGCTTTCCTTGCTTCTTCGCGAGCGCGAGGCCTTCGTCGAATGTCTGCCAGTCGATCCCCGCCGGGTTCCAAGGCTCGATGTTCGCAGGCTGGACGGCGGCGTCGTTCGTCGCTGGGAGATCGGCCGACAGCTCCGGGGTCGTGCGACACGCGACGAGCATCGCCCCGAGCACCCACCACCGCGGCATCGGGATGCGCGTCGCTCCTGCGGACACGAACCGTGTCACCCGCGCGGGCACGTCGTCGACTCGCCCGCCGCGACACGCTCGCACACGGGCCCTGAAACGATCTGGTTGGCCGAGGCCGCCGCCGACGTCTTGCCGGCACAAACCAAGGGAACTGCCACGAGGAAGGCGAGATGACGCATCGGCCCCAGCCTAGCATCGCTTGCCGCGGAGCCCTCGGCGCGTTCACCAGCGCGTGCGGACGCCGTCCGCGAGCGGGCGTTTCGGCCATGGTCGCCCGTTTGGACGGAAGGGACGATGACGACACCAACACCCTGTACGAACGCATCGGCGGTGAGCCGTCCCCTCCTCGATCGAGGCGATCGAGGAGCGCGTGCGCTGGCGCGATCGGATCAACCTCCGCGGCCTCGAGACGCTGCCGGTTCGCGTCCGCTGGCACCCTGAGCCCTGTCCATTGGCGTCGTGGTCTCACGCCGTCGTCGCAGTGCGCGCGAGCGGCGAGTATGAATCAGTGCGCGGCGAGCAGCGCGTGGAGCAGGTTGACGACCGCGCCGCCGCCGGTGAGCGACTGCCGCTGGACCTGGAACGCCCACCGGCTCGGGTCCGACGCGCACATCAGGCTCAGCGTGCAGGCGGTGGTGTCCACTTGCGCCGACTCCTGGGCCTTGCCGAGATCGTCCTGGGTGATCGAAGCGGTGAGCTCGACGAGGCGATCGCAGTCGGCGCTCGCGAGGCGGGTCGTGCTCGATTTCGAAGTGGACGCGTCGCTCGCTCCGCTCGGCCCGAGGAGCGGGCTCGGCTGCTCGAACGGGCCGCTGAACGACGAACGCGTCACCTCGCACGTCGCGAAATTCACCGAGGTCGTGCTCGAGCTCGTGCCGAGACCGGGATGACTCAGGCCGCACGCGTACGAGAGCGTGCACGCACGGGCGGCGCCGGCGTCGACGATGGACCGGGGAGCACTCGGCGCGGTGCTCGCTGCTTGCGTCGTCGCGAGATCGGCGCTTGCCGACTTCGCGTGATCGCAGGCGGCGAGCATCACCAGGGCGAGCCATGGGCTTCGGAGCATGACTCGATCTTATCGGGCGTCGCCGCCCCTGACGTGCTTTTCATGGGGGATGCCGCGTTTGCGATGGATGGCTCTCTCGGCGGTCACGCTCGCTGGTGGCGGCACGCCGCCGCCGACCACGCCGTCGACCACCACGACGCCGACGCCGACGCCGACGACAGCGGGGCGAGAGCCATCGACGCGACAGGAGCACATCTGCGACGGCTTCGTCGAAGCCCACGTCATCACGCGCGTCGACGGCGACGCGTTGCTCTTCGACGGGCGATGACCGTCGCTCACTGCACGACGCCTTGCACGCAGACCAAGGCGCTCGGGCGTGGGAGCTGGCGTTCGATGGTCAAGTTGCACGACAGCGAGCGTTGGGGTCGCGGACGGCGCAGAGCGAGTCGGCGACGAGATTCGATGCCTCCGGCGGCGTCGTCGTGCTCCGGACCGAAGCGCCGACAAGGACGCGACCCCTCTTGCGCAGGCGCTCCGTATTCGACGAAAGTCGCGTATCATCTCGCCGTGCGCTTCGTAGGGGCTTCCGTTGCGCGACTCGCGTCCACCTTGCAGTCCGCTCCCACCGAGAGTGCGATCGGGGCCGCGCTGATGGATGCCTGTCCGATCTCGGCGCCAGGCATGGGAATGTATCTCTTCTCGACCGCCCAAGTGGCGAGCGAGGTCCACGTGCGGGGCGTGCCCGATCGTTTCATCGACGATTGCGAGCGCTTCGGACGCACGGCGGACGTTCTCATGCCCGCGGTGGCGCGCTCGCACGCTCCGGTGCACGACGCGCTCCTGGGATCGTGGGAATGGTGGACGTCGACGACTCACTATCGGCAGCTCGGCGAACCGTACGCTCTCGCTCACTACCTTCTCGCGCCGGTCGTCACCGGCGGCAGGCTCGTCGGGAGTATCCACCTGGTGCGTCGCTCGGGCGAGGGAGCCTTCGGACCGAACGATCTCGCCCTCGCGTCCGCGATGTCATTGCACGTCTCGACACGACTCGCGTCCCTCCGCGCCGCTCGTTCGGCCCTCGCGACGTGGGCGCCGATGCTCACGCGACGTCAGATGGATACGGCGGAGTTGATCGTCAAAGGGTTGACGAGCCGAGAGATCGCCGCGGCGCTGGGCCTCTCCGTAGATGGTGTGAAGAAACACGTCCGCGACCTGTTTCGGAAGCTGAACGTCGGCTCGCGGGCGGAGCTCGCGACCGTGCTTCACACCTCCTCGCCAGCGTCCGCCCCGGCGCCGAAGCGGCGCTCGCGGGGCCTCCCGGGAAATAGCGACGCGCTCGTCCATTACTGGCCGGAGCGGAAAGGTGCACGAGGGGTTGCCGGGCCGGCGTGAGCGCGATCGGGACGTGAGACTTCGACTATGGCGAGCGTGTGCCGGAAGGCTTACTTGGGGGGAGGGGGAGCCTTCGGCGGCGCGTCGCGCTCACCCAAAGGGCGCGCGCGACGGTCGGCGCGCGTGGCTCGATCGCGTCAGCCTTCGCTGAGGCCCGATCCACGGTATCGTTGGGTCGTGGCCCATCCAGCGAAGCGAGCGCGCGTCCGGCATTTCTTCTTCGCGATCGGCGTATCGGCGGCGTCGATCGTGGCGTGTCAGGAGTCGGAGACGCCCGCGAGCGCGAAGGCGGAGTGCGCGTCGGACGCGAACTGCATGCTCGGCACCTGGACCGCCGACTGCTGTCCGCGTTGCAAGCCGTTCGCCGCCCCGATCAGCCAGGTGCTGGCGCTGGACGGCAAGTGCCGCTCGATGCCTCCCGTCGACACCCGATGCCCGGAGCTGGAGTGCCCGCCGCACGAGGGTCCGGACTTCGCCGCCAAGTGCGCCTCGGGTCGTTGCGTGGTCAGCCCCTGAACGGCGCGGCGTTCGCCGGCGAGCTCGCGCGGCGCACGGCGGGCCCTCGCTCCATCACCCGCTCGCGCAGCTCGTCGATCGAGAGGCGGAGGCCGGCCGCGATCTCGTCGAGGTCCGGGACGACGTTCGGGTCCGCGCAGAGCCCGATGGTCAGAGAGCCGCCGAGCGAGACCGCCGCGATCCGCAGCGCGTGATGAGGGGCGATCTCGGCGATCGAGTACATGGCGTCCACGCGGCGGCCGAGCACGTGGATCGGCCCCGCGGGGCCGGGCACGTTGGAGACGTTGACCGAGTACTCGTGCGGCCCCTGCACGAGCCGCTGCAGCGCGCCCCGCACGGGGGCGGGTGCGCGGCCCAGGAGGTCCCTGAGCGCGTAGATCGCCTGCGCGTCCTGCCGGTTCTTCCGCTTCCGGGTCGCCGCGCTCACCGCGCGCACGCGGGCGACGGGGTCGGCCTCGTCCAGCGGCAGCCAGACGAAGAGGAAGGAGTCGCGGTTCCCGCAGGGATCGTCCTCGCCGAGGTGCGGGTGCATGCTGACCGGCACCTGCGCCTTCATCCGCGCGCGCCGGACCTGCTGGCGCAGCAGCCAGCGCCGCAGCGCCCCCGCGATCATCGCCAGCAGCACGTCGTTGATGGTCACCTCCGGGGCGACCGCCTTGCCGAGCGCGCGCAGCTCGTCGAGGCTGCACCGGGCGAAGGCCACCGCACGCTCCGGACCCACGTCCGCCGCGAGCGGCGAGAGCTGCCAAACGCGCACGCGCCGAAACTCGCGCAGCACCAGGCCGCGGCGCCAGATCACGCTCGCGGTCGGCGTCGCGGGCCGCGCCTTTCGAGCCTCACGCGGCGGGGAATGGGCCTCCGTCCAGAGCAGGCGCGCCCCCGCGCGCATCATCGCCACGCCGTCGGCGAGGGCGTGGTGCACCTTCCACACGATGGCCCAGCGACCGTCGGCCAGCCGAGGGACGACGTCCATCGTCCAGAGCGGCCGCGTGCGATCGAGCGGCACCTTCATGAGGTCGGCGACGAGCCCGCGCAATTCGTCCTCGCCGACCGGCTCCCCGGCTCGAGCGGCCCGCACGTGGCGCGCCACGTCGAAGTCCGGATCGTCCTGCCAGGCCAGGCCCGCCGGCGTCCCCGGTGCGGTCACGATACGCTGCCGCCATCGCCGCGCGCCGCGCAGCCGCTGCGCGATCTCGGCCCGCAGCGCCTCGACCGGCGCCTCGCCGGGCGCGTCGTCGATGACGAGCACCTTGATGGCGTGACCTCGGATGGGCGCCGATTCGAGCGCGAGGATGCGCGCGTCCTCTGTGCTGAGCGGTGTCAGGAGGTCGGGCTCGTCCATCGCCGAGCTTCATCGCTGCATCTTGGGTGCCGCGCGAGCTCGACGGCAGCGCGAGAAGACCGGACGCGGTCGCGAGCAACGACGATCCGGCGGTGACTCGGGGTGACCTACTTGAAGTTCTGAACCGCCCAATCCTGGCCCGACCCCACCGTGCTGAAACCGCACGCGGCCTCGACGAAATAGTCGGCGCTCATGTTGACGTAGTGGCCGCACTCGCCGCCGTGGCTGCCGTAGAAATCGCAGGTCGAGGTGTTCTGGCAGTTGAGCACCTGCTGGGTCAGCTGCGTGCTGTTGCAGCTGTCGCAGGTCGAGCAGTTGGGCTGGTTGCGCTCGTTCCACATGTCGTCGAGGCACTGGACGATGCCTTGTACGGTGTTGCCGTATCCGAGGCACTCGTCCTGGGCGTTGCCGTTGCACGTCGGATAGACGCTGTTCATCCAGGCGTCGTGCGCGCTGTTTTGCTTCTGGTCGTAGGTCGCCTGTTCGTCGACGCACTGGTCGATCGACGACGTCTCCCAGAGCGCGTAGGGCGCGTGCCCCTGGCTCGCGCGGAGCTTGTTGATCTCGTTGATGCAGGCCGTGCGGACGGCCTGGAAGCCGTCGGTCGAGTTGGCGGTGGTCCCGCCCGAGTCCTGCGTCGTCGTCGAGCCCGAGTCCTTCGTCGTCGTCGTGGAGCCGCCGCCGGAGTCGGTCGTCGTCGTCCCGCC
Source organism: Polyangiaceae bacterium (assembly GCA_035470765.1). GTDB lineage: Bacteria > Myxococcota_A > Polyangia > Polyangiales > Polyangiaceae > DASXHD01. The sequence continues at coordinate 5,651 of DATIQP010000629.1, forward strand.
GCCGCCACCGTCCTTCGTCGTCGACGGGGTCTTCGTCGTCGCTGCGTCGTCCGACGTCGCGCCGCCGTCGTCCGTGGCCGACGCGTCGTCGCCCGG
>DATIQP010000630.1:0-24362 GCA_035470765.1 Polyangiaceae bacterium
CGGGTCCACGTCGGCGTGGAAGAAGTGGTAGGCCCCTCGCACGATCCCGGCCGACTTCATGCCGGCCCAGTTCGTCTTGAACATCGAGTCGGTGAAGTTCGTGCTCTCGGTCGCCTTGGCGAACGCGAACGAGATGCCCGCTTGCTTCACCGCGCTCCAGTCGATGGGGCTGCCGCCGTTGTCGCCGTGATAGACGTCGATGCCCTTCACCGAAATCTGCCCGCACACCGTGACCGCGGACTCGGTCGAACCGGTGTCGTCGGTCGCGGCGACGCAGCCCGCGACCGCGAGAGCCGGCGCCAAGGCCAAGAGCAGGGAAAAACGAAGCGTCACCGCGCGCAGTGTACGACCGCGAAACGCGAAGTGTCGCCCGTAAAACTTTGCACGCCGGCGGGACGCCGCGCGGGATCGCGTGCCGCGCTCGGTGTTGTAGATTTTCGCCCGGCCGCTACAGGACGCGCAGGTGCAGGGCGCTCGCGAGCTGCATCAGGCCGATCAGCGCCACGATCGTCGCCGCGCTGACGACGGGCTTCGCGGAGGCTTTCAGGTAGACGCCGATGCCGCCGACCGCGAGCGCCGCGCCGAGCACGAGCAAGAGGGGGAAGCTGCCGAAGCTCAGGTGGAGGATCCCGAGCGACATCAACAGCTCGAGCCCGCTCGCCAGGAGCGCGACGACGGGGAAGAGCCGCGCGCGATGTTGGAGCAGCAAGACGATCGAGCAAGCAACCGCTAGACCCGGCATCAGCATGAGGAAGCCTCCTCCTGGCAGCCTATGCTTCAGCCGCTCGTGCGTCGACTCGATGTTTCCCCTTGACGGGATGAGTCTATACATCTAGATACGTAGACGTGTCGTCGAAGCTCGATCACCACGCCGAACAGTTCGGCGCTCTCGGTCACCCCGCGCGCCTCGCCATCCTGCGCCACATCGTGCAGGGCGGAGCCGAGGGCACCACGACGACCGAGCTGCAAGAGAAGCTCGACATCCCCTGGACGACGCTGAACCACCACCTCGATCGGCTCGTCGCCTCGGGCCTCGTGGCGGCGCGTCGCGAGGGGAAGTTCGCGTTCCACACGGCGGAGTACTCCGCCATCCGAACGCTCACGGACTATCTCTGGGAAGACTGCTGCAAGCGGGGCAAGGGCTGTTGCTGACCGCATTCGTAAGGAGACCGGAACATGGAGAAGCTCAAGATCGCCGAGGAGGCCCCGTGCTGCGCGCCGGGCTGCTGCACGCCAGAGGCCGAACCCGTCGCCGCCGCGGAGACGGAGCGCGTTCGCGAGGTCGTGAGGGAGAGGTACGGCCAGGCGGTCAAGGCCGTGAGGAACGGCGCCAAGGCCTCGTGCTGCGGCTCCTCGGCGACCGATCCGGCGCTGGGTTTCGACACCGACCCCATCACGCGCGATCTCTACGACGCGACGGACACGCAGTCGCTCCCCGAGGCGGCGCTGCTCGCCTCGTTCGGTTGCGGCAACCCCACGGCGCTCGCCGAGCTGCGGCCTGGTGAGGTCGTCCTCGATCTCGGCTCGGGCGGAGGGATCGACGTGCTGCTCTCGGCCAAGCGCGTCGGCCCGACCGGCCTCGCCTACGGCCTCGACATGACCGACGAGATGCTCGAGCTCGCGAACGAGAACAAGGCGAAGGCCGGCGCGACCAACGTCATCTTCTTGAAGGGCACGATCGAGAGCATCCCGCTACCGAAGAGCTCGGTCGACGTCATCATCTCGAACTGCGTGATCAACCTCTCCGGGGACAAGGACGCCGTCTTGCGCGAAGCGTTCCGCGTGCTCAAGCCCGGCGGCCGGTTCGCCATCTCCGACATCGTGCTTCGCAAACCGCTGCCCGAGGAGGCGCGCAAGTCGATGGAGCTCTGGACCGGCTGCATCGCCGGCGCGCTCCTGGAGTCGGAGTACGAAGCGAAGCTGCGCGAGGCCGGCTTCGGCGACATCGGCATCGAGCCGACCCGGGTCTACGACAAGAAGGACGCGGAGGAGATGGCGGCTGGCGCTTCGTGCTGCGGCGGCCCCGACCTGACCGCGACGCTGAGCGCCCTGGACGGCGCGGTGATGAGCGCGTTCGTTCGCGCGACCAAGCCTCGCTGAAGCGAACGAGACCGCATGAGGACGGTGATCTTCGCGTGCGTGCACAACGCCGGCCGCTCGCAGATGGCGGCGGCCTGGTTCAACGTCATGGCCTCGCCCGAGAAGGCCAGGGCGCTGTCGGCGGGAACGCAGCCGGGCGCGAGCGTGCACCCCGAGGTGCTCGAGGCCATGCGGGAGGTCGGCGTCGATCTCTCCGGCGCGCGCCCCCGGCTGTTGAGCGACGAGCTGGCGCGGACCGCGGACGTGCTCGTCACGATGGGGTGCGGCGAGGAGTGCCCGGTCGTCCCCGGGGTCGAGCGAGACGACTGGCCGCTCGAGGACCCGGAGGGCAAGCCGATCGAGAAGGTGCGGGAGATCCGCGAGGAGATACGCCGGCGGGTCGCCGCGCTCATCGATCGCGAGGGATGGGGCCGCTCGTGACGGCCAGGAAACGAACGTTCTACGAAGCCGGCGTCACGCTCACGCTCGTCGAGCGGCGCACGCACCACGAGCTCCTGATCGGCGACGTGCCGATCCTCACGAGCGCGCTGCTCGGGACCGAGCGCGCATTCGGTCGCATCGTGCCGCGGTCGGCGCGCCGCGTGGTGGTGGGCGGACTGGGCTTCGGCTCGACGCTCGCGGGAGTGCTCGAGACGGTGGGGCCGCGCGCTCGCGTGCTCGTCGTCGAGAAGCTCGAGACCGTGGTCGAGCTCGTGCGGGGCGAGCTCGCGCACCTGGCACGCGCCGCCCTGGACGATCCGCGCGTGGAGCTGGTGCGCGACGACGTCCGCGCGGTGATCGCCCGCGAGCGCGAGCTCGACGCGATCCTGCTCGACGTCGACAACGGCCCGGACTGGGGCTCGTTTCGGGCCAACGCGCGCCTCTACGACCGCCGCGGCCTCGAAGCCGCCAAGCGCGCGCTGCGCCGCGGCGGGATCTGGGCCGTCTGGAGCGGCTACCCCGCAGACGCGTTCGCGCTGCGCCTGCGGGACGCCGGCCTCCGCCCCTCGGTCGTCGTCTTCGAGGAGCGGGGCAAGGTGCAGGCGCGCGCGTACGTCGGCAAGAAGCCCTGACCGGGCCAGCCGGCCCGCGTCGCGCTCAGTCGTCGATCGCGGTGCGGACTGTCTCGGCGAGCTGCTTCGCGGTGAAGGGCTTCTGGAGCAATTGCGTGTGCATGCCCTCGAGGAGCTCGCTGATGCGCGTCGACTCGGGCGCGTACCCCGTCATGAACACGACGCGCACGTCGGGGCGGATCGCGCGCATGCGCTCGAAGGCCTTGCGGGCGTCGAGCCTGGGCATGACCACGTCGAGGATCACCAGCGCGACCTCGCCGGCGTGGCGCTCGTATTCGCTCACCGCATCCGCGCCGTCGGCCGTGGCGATCACCCGGTAGCCGAGCTCGGCGAGCGTGCTCGCGACGAGCGAGCGGACGGCGGGTTCGTCTTCGGCGATGAGGACGAGCTCGGAGCCGGTGGCCGGGGCGTCCGACGGCCTGCGCGCGCGCTCGTACGACGCTGCGTCCCCGTCCTCCAGCGGCAGGTAGACGAAGAACGTCGCGCCCGCGCCCGCCGCGCTCTCGACGTGCATGAACCCCTCGTGCTGCTCGACGATGCCGTAGACGGTCGCGAGGCCCAGGCCCGTACCGTCGGCCTTGGTCGTGAAGAAGGGCTCGAAGAGCCTCTTCTGGGTGGCCTCGTCCATGCCCATGCCCGTGTCGCTCACGGCGAGCTCGGCGAACGCGCCAGCGCGGCACCACGGCTGCCGTCGTGCGTCCGCCTCGTCGAAGCGCACGCGCCGCGTACCGAGCCGCAGGGTCCCGCCGTGCGGCATCGCCTGCCGCGCGTTGGTGCACAGGTTCAGGAGCACCTGTTCGAGCTGCACCGCGTCGGCCCGCACCAGGATCGGCTGCCCGTCCTGCTCCACGACGAGCTCGACGTCCTCGCCGACGACACGCTCGAGCATCCGCGCGAAGTCCTCGACCGAGATCGCGAGATCGAGCGGCCGGCGCTGGATGATCTGCTTGCGCGAGAATGCCAGGAGCTTGCGCGTCAGGTCGACGCCCCGCTTGGCGGCGGCGTGGATCTCGGCGACCTGCGCATACACGGGGTGGTCCGGCGGAACCTGCCGCCTGGCCATCTCGCTGAAGCCGAGGATGACCGCGAGCAGGTTGTTGAAGTCGTGGGCGACGCCGCCGGCGAGCAGGCCGATCGCCTCCATCTTCTGCGACTGGCGGAGCTGCTCCTCGAGCCGCCTGCGCTCGGTGACGTCCTGCATGACGGCGATGACGTTGGTGGCGACGCCGGCCCCGTCGTGCTGCAGGCGCATCGAGGCCTCTGCGACGATGGGCACGCCACCCTGCGTCGTGAGCTCCAGCTCGCCCTGCCACGTGCCGGCGGCCTCGAGCTCGCCGCGAAACGCTTCATAACCCGAGGGAGCAGGCCACCGGATGCCGAGCAGCAACTCGCTGTGCCGGCCGATCACCTCGCTTTCGGACCAACCAAAGACGCGCTCCGCAGCGGCGTTCCAGTAGATGACGAGGCCGGCGGGATCGACCGCGACCACGGGCTGGCTGACCTGGGCCAGCAGCGCGGCCTGGAAGGCCAGCCGCTCCTCCCTCAGGCGGCGCTCCGTCACGTCGCGCCGGTTCCAGACGTAGGCCTGCACCGCGGGGTCGTGGAGCAGGTTGCGCGCCATACCCTCGTGCCAGCGCCACGTCCCGTTCTTGTGACGGAGGCGCACGGTGCCGAGCACGCTCTCGCCCGGGCGCGCCGCGCGGGCCTCGTCCCCCTCCGGCGCATCCGCGGGGTGCACGATGGCGTTCGCGCTCATGCCGCGCATCTCCTCGGCGGTGTAGCCCAGCGACCGGAGCAGCGCAGGGCTCGCGTACTGGATCGACTCGTTGTGATCGAGCAGCACGATGCAGTCGTTGCCGTGCTCGACGAGGGCGCGAAAGCGTCGCTCGTTCGCCTCGAGCGTCTCGAGCGCCCGCTTGCGATCGGTGACGTCGCGGATCGTCAGCAGCACCTGCTCGACCCGGGCCGTCTTCTCGGCCACGAGCGGGACCACCAGCAGCTCGTACCACCGGGCGCCGAGGCCCGTCCCGTCCTTCGCCTCGCCGCGGACGACCTCGCCCGAGTCGATCGCGAGCCCCATCGCGGACTCGACCGGGCCCACGCACGCGGCGGCCAGGCACTCGCGCACCTTCGCGCCGGCCGCTACGCGCCCGACGACCGGCGGCGCGACCTTGTTCACGAAGCGCAGGGTGCGATCGGCGTCGAGGATGAGGACGATGTCGGGCAGCGCCTCGACCAGCGAGCGCCACAGCGCGTCCGGCCGCGTCGACGGCTCGTGCTCTGGAAAAGTGGTGATGTCCTGGCTCATGGCCGCCGAACCCGGCTCAGCCATGGTAGCTCCTCCGGGGCCGTGGTCGAGCACCTTGGTTCGTCGCCTGATCGAACGACGTACAGTGCACGTCGCCTGGCGGCCTAGTGGGAGAGGATGCCCTGCAACATGAGCGCTCGATCGAGATCTTCGGAGACCCTGGGCCGCCACTCGATGAGCAGCTTCCGCAGCTCGACGTCGCGGGCCGCCGGGATCAGCTCGTAGTCGAGCGCGTCCAGCAGCCGCCTGTGCTCCATGACCTGCTGCTGGACGTAGGCGCGGTCGAAGCCGATCCGCAGCGAGAGGCTGCTGAGGGACAGGAGCGCGCGGTCTCCCTCCTCCGCGATGCGCGTGCTCGCCGCCGTGGGTTCAGCGCTCAGGTTCCGGGACGACATGAGCATGCGCTGCTGGAGCTTCGCGTCGCGCCGGTGATCGTAGACGAGCTGCGCAAACTCCTTGACCTGCACGTCGCTGGCTCGGGCGAGCGCCAGCCGGGCTTCCAGCACCGTGGCTTCGTTCGCTTCGTCCGTGATGGCGGCGATCTGCGAGTCGCGCAGGCCCGCTGCGGGCGCCTCGACGCGTAACGGCATCGGGGCCGCGGCCGGCACGCCGATCGGCGCCTCGGGGATGGCGGGCTCCAGCGGCATGGCCGAGCCGGTCGACAGCGGCACCGTCTCGATCCTGGCCGCGGTCGTGGTTACCTCCGGCTCCCGCGCACGGTGCTCGACGCCGCACGCCGCGAGCACAGCCGCGACGATGGCCACGCGTAGCCTCATGACGAATTGCGTGGTTGCAAGACGGGTGCCTCGACGGACGGCCGACCTGGTCTTCGGACCTCGTCCTCGCGCTCGCCCTCTTCCTCGTCCCGCCGGTCGCGCAACAGCGAGGCGCGCCGCGCGAGGATGGCGCGTGCGACCAGCACCGAGAGCGCCACGAAGACGAGGTTGATCGCGACGAAGCTCCGCAGCGGCAGCGCGAGGAGGGTGATCGACACGAAGACGAGCAGAGCGCTCGACACGTCGCCGAGGCGCACGAAGAACGTGTCGACCGCCTCCTTGGCGATGTACTTGGCGCGCCGGCTCGTGGGAAGCCAGAGCATGTTGAGCGCGGTGTTGTTCATCGAGTAGTCCGTCGCGTTCTCGGCGATGCGGGACGGGAAGGCGACCAGCAACGTGGGGAGCAAGGCGAGCGCGAGGTTGCCCGCGAGCGCGACGAACGGCAGCGCGAGGAAGGCCGCGCCGACGCCGAAGCGGCGGACGACGCGCGAGACCACGAAGAGCTCGAGCACGAGGCTGCCGACGTCGACGTAGAAGTTGTAACGCGCGTACAGGTGGCCGATGTAGCCGGACATGGCCGCCCCGCCGTGCCCGTTGTCCTCGGCCGCCTGGCGAATGAGCTTCGCGAGCACGAACTCGCCGTCGGTCTTGATGAGCGTGAAGAGCACCGCGAAGGCGGCGATGAGCGTCAGGTAGCGGTCGCGCGCGACGAGCCGGAACGCCTCGCCTCGCTCCGCGACCGGCTGCGCCGCCCGCCGCGACACCCGCGCCTCGCGACGGTGGACGAGCTCGACGAGCGGCGTGGAGACGACGAGCAACGCCCCGGCGATTAGCAGCATCCCGAAGGTGCCCAGGTGGTCGAGCAGCTCGCGCGCCAGCCACGAGCCGAAGACGGCGCCGAGCGAAGCGCCGACGCCGATGAGCGGGAAGATGCGCTTGCCGGCCTCCTCGGTGTAGACGTCGTTCGCGAAGGCCCAGAACTGCGCCACGATCATCATGTTGAAGACGCTGATCCACACGTAGAAGGCGACGGCGAGCGCCGGGCTCGGGCCGAGCGCGCGCCCCCACCCGTAGAAAGCGGCGAGGTGCGACGCGAAGAAGAGCGTGACGCCGATGATCAAACGGTTGCGCGGAGGGCGCGTCGCCACGCGGCCGTACAGCGGCACGGCGACCGCGGTCGTCAGGCCGATGACCGCGCCCAGGTAGATCTTGTCCTGCGGCCCGCGCGGCAGCACCAGGATGAGCGCCTCGCGCACGGGCTTGATGCACGCGTACGACGTGAGCACGAGGAAGACGTCGAGCGTGAGCAAGAGGGCAGTGATCAGCTCCGCTCGGTGCACGCGCGTGATCGGCGCCAGGAAGCGGACCGTGTCCGCCTCGTGCGTCTCGTGCGTCTCGTGCGTGCTCGGAGGTTCATCCATGGGGCTGCGCGGTGAAGGGCAGATCGCGCCGATTGCAGGATTGCTGCAGGAACCGCGCCGACGGCCGAGCGAGAGCACGCTCTGTCAGTACGGGCACAGCCAATGCCTCGTTACGAATCATGCACCCCAGCTGCGCGCTGCGTGCGACGGCGCTGCTGCTCTCGTCACTCGCCATCACTTGCGGGTCGCCGCGGGCGCTGCCGTACTCCGGCTTCGTGGACGAGCCAGTTTCGGCAGTCGCGACGCAGGCGTCCGGGAAGGTCGATGCCGTCCGCGTCCGCGAGGGCGATCGCGTCCACAAGGGTGAGCTGCTCGCCCAAATCGACTCCGCCGAGCGAGAGGCGATCGTCGCCCAGGCGGAGGCGAGCCTCGAGCGTACGCGCAAGGCGCTCGAGGAGGCCGAGGCGAATTTCCGCGTAGCGGTGCCGGGCGTGAGCGGGGCAGGAGCGGACGTGGCGCGAGCGCGCGCGACGCTCGAGCAGGCTCGGCTGGACTTCGAGCGCGTGGAGAAGCTCGTGGCGAGCGGCTCGCTTCCGCAGGCGGACTTCGACGCGGCGCGCGCGCGGCGCCTCGAGGCCGAAGCCGCCGTCGACTCGCTGTTGGCGGCCAAGGCGCAGACGCAGGGCAGGGTGTCGGCCGCGGCCGCCGCGGTGGAGGACGCACGCGCGGGCGTTCACACGGCGGACGCCGCGCTCCAGCTCGCGAAGGTGCAGCTCGACCAGACGCACATCCTCGCGCCGTTCGACGGTGTCGTCGTGTCGCGGAACCTCGAGGAGGGCGAGTGGGCTGCGCCGGGAGCCGCTGTCGTCACCGTGGAGGACACGTCGCGTCCGTGGGTTCGCCTCGACATCGAGGAGACGAGCTTCGGCGGCCTCCAGCTCGGCGCGCCCGCGCGCATCCACGTCGTCGCGCTCGGCTCGCGCGAATTCGGCGGCCACGTGTCGCAGGTGGGCGCCGAGGGCGACTTCGCGATCAACCGCGACGTCAAGCGCGGGCGCCCCGACATCCGCACCTTCCTGGTGCGCGTCGCGTTCGACGCGCCTCCCGCGGAGCTGCGTCCCGGCATGACCGCCGACGTGACGCTGACCGGGGGCCCGGCGTCGACCGGCACCTCCGTGGCGGCGAGCCCATGACCGCGGCGATCGAGGCCCGCGGGCTCACCAAGCGCTTCGGCTCGGTGACCGCCGTCGACCACGTCGACCTCACCGTGGAGGCCGGCGAGTTCTTCGGGCTGCTCGGCCCCAACGGCGCAGGAAAGACCACGCTCGTGCGGATGATGGCCGGCCTCATGAGCATCACCTCCGGCGAGGCGCGCGTCGCAGGGATCGACGTGCGCTCCGATCCCGACGGCGTGCGCGCGGTGCTCGGCGTCGTGCCGCAGGCGCTCACCTCGGACCTGGACCTCACCGCGTACGAGAACATGGACATCTATGCGCGCTACTTTGGCGTGCCGCGCGCGAGGAGGGCCAGGCGCGTCGAGGAGCTGCTGCACAGGGTGGGGCTCTGGGACCGGCGCAAGGACCTCGTCAAGACGTTCTCCGGCGGGATGCGCCGGCGGCTCGAGATCGCGCGCGGCCTCATCCACAAGCCTCGGGTGCTCTTCCTCGACGAGCCGACGATCGGGCTCGATCCGCAGAGCCGCCACGTCATTTGGGATCTGCTGCGCGACCTGCGGCAGGGCGACGCGCTCACCATCTCGCTCACGACGCACTACCTCGACGAGGCCGACGCGCTCTGCGATCGCGTCGCCATCGTCGACGCCGGGCGCATCGTCGCGCTGGGCTCGCCCGCGGAGCTCAAGGCCAGGGTGCCGGGCAGCGACACGATCTCCATCGGCCTGGCGGAGCCGCCGCCGCCCGAGCGCCTCGCCGAGCTGCGGGCCGCCGCGGGCGTGCGCGACGTCTCCGCCGAGGACGGCGAGCTCACGCTGCGAGTCGACGACGGCGCGCGGCTGCTGCCGAGGCTGATCGAGGACATCGCCGCCACGGGGGCGACGGTGCGGTCGGCGAGCGTGGACCGCATCAGCCTCGAGGACGTCTTCATCCACTTCACCGGTAAGTCGCTGCGCGACGAGAGCGCGCCGCGCGGAGCGCCGCAAGGGCGCAGGGTGGTGTGATGGGCAAGGTTTGGGCCGTGATGAAGCGCGACCTGCTGCGCATGCTGCGCAACCCGATGGTGCTGCTCTCCGCCATCGCCCTGCCGCTCGTCTACCTGCTAATCCTCGGCAACTCGCTCCAGGGCCCGCTCAAGGGCCTGTCGCTCGGCGTCGTCGCGCAGGACCAGGGCCCCGAGACGCGCCGCCTGCTCGGCGCTCTGCAGGCCGTCGAGCACGGCCCCGGCACGGTGAAGCTCGTGCGCCTCGACGACGTCGACCTGGGCATGAAGCAGCTCCACGACGGCGACCTCGCAGGCCTGCTGGTCGTGCCGCCGCGCTTCTCGTCCGATCTCGAGCGCGGCGTCGCAGCGTCGGCCGGGCTCTTCGTCGACAACGTCAACGCGGTCGCCTCCTCCGCGGTGGAGGGCGCGGTGCAGGCCGCCCTCCCCGCCATCGAGCGCCCTCTCGCGCGCTACGAGCTGCACCTCGGCCCGCCCGAGGTGCGCCCGCAGGAGATCTACCCTCGCGTCGACTACGACGCCTCGCTCATTCCCGGCGTGGTCGTCATGTCGATCTTCATGGCGACCATGATCGCCGGCGCCTTCAACATGGTGATGGACCGCTTCCTCGGCGTGCACGAGGCGTACCTCTCGACGCCGCTGCGCCGCTGGCACATCAACGTGGGCGTGCTGATGAGCGGCACCGCGATCACCTGCGTCACCAGCGCCGTCGTCCTCGCGGTGGGCTTGCTCGCGACGGGCGTACGTGTCCACGGCGGGGTCGCGGGTTACGCGCTGGTGTTCGCCGTCGTGGTGCTCACCGGCCTCGGCATGCTGGCCATGTCGATGGTGCTGCTCGGGCGCGCCGGGCACCCTCGCGTCGTGGGCCTGGTCAACGGCTTCTTGAACATCATCCTCTTCTTCCCGAGCGGCGCGCTCTACCCCATCGAGAGCTTCCCCGTGTGGCTGCGCGCCTTCGCGCACGTCAATCCGGAGATGCACGCCGTCGCGGCGCTCAAGGCGGTCCTCTTCCGCGGGGGTGACATCGAGGCCGCCACTCGCCACGTGCTGTTCCTCGCGGGGTTCTGCGCGGTGATGTTGCTCGTCTCCACCCTGACGACCAAGCGGACCCTCTGAGCCTGGCACTGGCCCGTGGCGGGCGCTACGGTTTCCGCGTCCTCCTCATGAGCTTTCTTCGTTGGCTCGTCCTCGGCGGCATGCTCGCCGCTTGTTCGCGCACTGCGCTCGACGGCGGCGGGCCGCAGCTCGGCTCCGACGGGGGGCCGGACGCGTGCGTCACGGTGAAGGTCGGCGACGTGGCCCGCACGCCCGCGATCCAGCAGGCGACGTTCGGGGGCGGGGCGATCGATACCGACGACGATCTGCTGCTGGTGGTCGGAGGCCTCTCGGGAGACGGAGTGTGGGCCGAGTCGATCTCGGCGGTGCGCCTCGGCTCCGGCGAGTCAGTGGCGCTGACGCGCGCCGGCGACGGCCGCGTGACCCTCGGGCCCAGCACGCGCGCTACCTGGGACTCGACGTATCACCGTGCGATCGTCCTCGTCGGCGGCCGCGGGCTCGTCGACCCCAACGCGGACGACACGCAGGTTTTCGCGCTGCGCATCGAGGGCACGAGCGCGGTGCTGTCGCTGCTGCCCGATTTCCCCGGAGGCACGACCAGCGACGTGCCGCTCGCGGCCGCCATCGATCCGGTCATGATGCGCCTGATCGTCATCCCGGAGAAGGGAGGCCAGGCGGGCTCGGTCCAGACGTGGGCGCTGAGCCTCGTGCCCGGCGGCGAGCAGTGGTCGCTCCTCGGCGCGGACGGCGCGTTGCAGAGCGTGCAGATGCTCAGCCTGAGCTACGACCCGGCGCGCAACCGCATGCTCGCCTTCGGCGGGGGCGCGATGTGGGCGCTGTCGCTCGAATCGCCCTCTTTGGGCTGGACCCAGATCCCGGGCACGCTGCCGCCGGCGCTCATGGACTACGCGACTGGCCCGCTCGGCGCAGGCCTCGCGCTCGCGTGGGACGACCAGGTTTGCGCCTTCGTCACGGCGGTCACCGACGGCAGCTGCAACTACGAGGTGTGGCGCCTCGACGTCGGCGACGCGTTCACCGCGACACCGCTCGGCATCGCGGCCCAGCCCGAGACGCGCTACGGCCGCGGGGTGGGCGCGTTCGACGCGCGCCGCGGCAACTTCGTCTTCGGCAGCGCGTTCGACTGCGAGCTCGGTCACGACTACGTCGCCGCCTCGACCGATTTTCTTCCGGTCTTGCCCTGAACATGCCTCGTACCCTCGCAGTCGCCGTCGCCCTCGCCGTGTCCTTCGCCGCCGCCGCCTTCGCGGCGTGCGGCGGCGACGTCGTGCCCGTCTACCCCGGCGACGAGGGCAACCCCGCGGGAGGCGACGCGGGCGCGGTGTTCCCGCCCGACGGCGACGTCCCCGGGGTGTCGCGCAACGGCTGGACGTGGAGCAACGTGGGCCCGCAGGCCTCCGATCTGTTTGGCGCGTGGGGCAACGCTCCGGACGACGTGTGGTTCGTCGGCGCCGCGGGGACCATCCTGCACTGGGACGGGCACGCGTTCGCCGCGCCGGACAGCGGCACCGATCAGGAGCTTCGCGGAGTGTGGGGAAGCGCCGCGAACGACGTGTGGGCCGTCGGCCGGCCGACGTACATCGTCGGCGGCGCGGTGATCCTGCACTACGACGGCGCGGCGTGGTCCGTCGCGAAGACCGTGCCGTCGAGCGAGCTCTACGCCGTGTGGGGCAGCGGGCCGAAGGACGTGTGGGCGGTCGGCGCCAAGGGACTGGCGGTGCACTACGACGGCGCCGACTGGTCGGAGATCCCGATGGACACGACCGACGACCTCGACGGCGTCTTCACGAGTGGCCCCGACGACGTGTGGGCCGTGGGCTCCCCGGCGTCGCTCGGGTACAGCGCCACCCTCCTGCACTACGACGGCTCGACGTGGGCGCACGTCGTGGCGCCGGACGGGCGCGCGTCGTTCTCGAAGGTGTGGGGCACGAGCGGCAAGGACGTGTGGCTCGCCGGGCAGGCGCAGATCGACACCGCCCAGCCCGGCGACGATCCGAACGGGTACGCGATCCACTGGGACGGCAGCGGGTGGGGCACGCCGCTGTTGCTCCCGTCGTACTCCACGCCTCTGCGCGCGGTCTTCGGCTCGAGCCCGAGCGACGTGCGCGCGGTCGGCTCCGCCGGCGCGATCGAATCGTGGAACGGCTCGGCGTGGTCCGCGCACGCGCTGCCCGGCGACTACGAGGCGGTGTGGGAAAGCGGACCGAGCGACGTCTGGGCGGTGGGGCTCGGCGGCGTGATGGCGCACTTCGACGGCGCGGCGTGGACGCAGATCGCGCCGCCCCCGCCGCCGCGCGGCTTCTACGCGGCGGCGGCGATCTGGTCGACCGGTCTTGGCGACGCGTGGGTCGCCGGCAACGGCGCGCTCGCCGCCGAGCTGCTCCACCATGACGGACAGAAGTGGGTCCCCTCGACGATCGCCGCGACCTCGCCCGCGTACCTCTGGTTCTACGGTCTGTGGGGCACGAGCTCGAGCGATCTCTGGGGCGTGGGCTCGGGCCCTGCCCCCAACTCCGCGCGCATCGTGCACTACGACGGCAGCGCGTGGTCGGTGGCCTACGATCTGCCCGGCCACTACGGCTTCATGGGCGTGTGGGGCGCGAGCGCGGACGACGTCTGGTTCTCGGGCGACGACGGCGTGCTCGTGCACTGGGACGGCGCGCACATGAGCGAGGTTCCCCTCGGGACGACGACCGATCAGCTCTTCGCCGTCCGCGGGACGAGCAGCAGCGACGTCTGGCTTGCAGGCAACACCAACCTCGATCTCACGATGCGCCACTACGACGGGCAGAAGTGGTCGGTCGCGTACACGGGCTCGGGCATGGTCAACGGGCTCTTCGTAGCGTCGGCGAACGACGCGTGGGCGGTCGGCTGGGAGGGCACCGCGCTGCACTACGACGGCACCACGTGGTCCGACGCGAGCAAGTCGCTGCCGCGCGAGGTGGGCGCGATCTGGGGGAGCGGTGCGAGCGACGTGTGGGCGGGCGGCTGGTTCGGGGCCGTGGTGCACTACGACGGGAGCGCGTGGTCGAGCGTGCCGCTCACGTCGGATGACGTCGTCGGCATCGCGGGCTCGGGGCCGTCGGACGTGTGGATGCTGACGAAGAGCGGCGCCATCCTCCACCACCCGTGAACGCGTCGTCTACACCTCGAGGTGTAGAGACGAGTTGTCCCACTGATGACTTCGGTCAGACGGGCCTCGTCCGATGCTTGCAGTGATCAAGCAACTCCGATACGGCTCGTTCGTTCGAGGGGGAATCAAAATTCAAGAAGGGGTTTTCATGCTCACGCTCGCGAAGCCGTGGATGGCGGCTCGACGTCTTTCCATTCTCTTGCTCACCCTCGTCGTCGCGCTGATCTCGGCCGCGTGCGACAACACGCCGGCGAGCTCCACGAAGGAGCTCACCCAGTTCTCGTTCGTCACCAGCGCGAACCCGGGTCTGTCGTCCACGGTGATCGCGACGATCAGCGGCAGCACGATCTCGGCCACGGTCCCGAGCGGCACCAGCGTCAACGCGCTGAGGGCGACGTTCGCGACCACGGGCGCGAGCGTGACCGTGGGCGGCGTCCTGCAGCAGAGCGGCGCCACTCCGAACGACTTCACCAAGCCCGTCACGTACACCGTCATCGCGGCGGACAACACGACGAGGGACTACACCGTCCAGGTCGCCGTCGCGTCGAGCACGGCAAAGGACCTCACCTCGTTTGCCTTCCTCGCCGCGGGCAACTCCGGGCTGAGCTCCGACGCCACGGGGACGATCGCCGGCACCAACGTCTCGGTCACCGTGCCGTTCGGGACGAACGTCACGGCGCTCGTCGCGACGTTCGTGACGACCGGCCAGAGCGTCGCCGTCGGCGGCACGCCGCAAGCGAGCGGCACCACGGCGAACGACTTCACCGCCCCGGTCACGTACACCGTGTCGGCGGCCGATGGCTCGAGCAAGGCGTACACCGTCACGGTCACGATCGCGTCGAGCACCGCGAAGGACATCACCGCGTTCTCTTTCTTGTCGGCGAAGAACTCGGGCCTCGCGGCCGACGTGACCGGCACCATCGCCGGCACGAACATCGCGCTGACGGTCCCGAACGGCACCAACGTGACCGCGCTCGTGGCCACGTTCACGGCCACCGGCCAGAGCGTCACCGTCGGCACGACCGCGCAGGTCAGCGGCACGACGGCCAACGACTTCACGAACCCGGTCACCTACAAGGTCACCGCCGCGGACGCCTCGACCAAGAGCTACACGGTCACCGTCACCGTCGCGGCGAGCACGGCGAAGGATCTCACCGCGTTCTCGTTCACGTCGGCCAACAACTCCCAGCTCTCGACGGACATCACCGGCACCATCACCGGCACCAACATCGCGCTCAGCGTCCCGTTCGGGACGAACGTGACCGCGCTCGTCGCGACCTTCTCCACGACGGGCGCCAGCGTGGCCGTCGGGTCGACGACGCAGGTGAGCGGTACCACGGCGAACGACTTCACCAGCCCGGTCGCCTACAAGGTCACCGCCGCCGACAGCTCCACCAAGACCTATACGGTCACGGTCACGATCGCCGCGAGCAACGCCAAGGACATCACGGCGTTCTCGTTCTCGATGGCGAAGAACACGCAGCTCACGGCGGACGTGACGGGCTCGATCAGCGGCTCGAACATCGCGGCGACGGTTCCGTTCGGTACCGACGTGACCGCGCTCGTCGCGACGTTCGCGACGACGGGGACGAGCGTCGCGGTGGGCAGCACGGCGCAGGTGAGCGGCACGACCGCGAACGACTTCACCAGCCCGGTCGTCTACACCGTGACCGCGGCCGACAACTCGGCGCAGGCGTACACCGTGACGGTGACCGTCGCCCCTAGCCCGGCGAAGGACATCACCGCGTTCTCGTTCCTCAAGTCGTGCAACTCCGGGTTGGCCTCGGACATCACGGGCGCCATCACGGGAACGAACATCGCGCTGACCGTGCCGTACGGCACCAGCGTCACCGCGCTCGTCGCGACGTTCACCACGACCGGCGCCAGCGTCGCGGTAGGCACCACGACGCAGGTGAGCGGCACGACGCCGAACGACTTCACCAGCCCGGTCACCTACGTGGTCACGGCCGCGGACTCGTCCCAACAGAGTTACACGGTGACGGTCACGATCGCGCCGGCGCCGAAGGACATCACCGCGTTCTCGTTCACGGCGACCGACAACGCGGGCGTGCTGACCGCGGACGTCACCGGCGTCATCACGGGAACGAACATCGCGCTCACCGTGCCGTACGGCACCGTCGTCACCGGACTGATCGCGAGCTTCACTACGACGGGAACGGGTGTCACCGTCGGCAGCGCGCCGCAGACGACCGACGTCACGGCCAACGACTTCACCAGTCCGTTGACGTACAAGGTCACCGGTGCCGACAGCCTGACGAAGGACTACACGGTGACGGTAACGTTCGCCGCGGCACCGAAGGAAATTACCGCGTTCTCCTTCCTCGCGACGAACAACGGCCCCAACCTGACGTCAGACGTCACGGGGACGATCACCGGCTACAACATCGCTCTGAGCGTGCCCAACGGAACGGTCGTCACCGGGCTCATCGCGACGTTCACGACCTCGGCGGGCGCCAGCGTCAAGGTCGGGATGGCGTTGCAGACAACCGACGTCACGCCCAACGACTTCACCGGCCCGGTCACGTACACGGTCATCGCGGCGGACAACACGACGCAGGACTACACCGTGACGGTCACCATCCTGCCCTAGACAGGCTTCTTCCAGGCTTTGCCGGGCAGATACTGCGGCGTCCACCACACATCGACGGCCTGCTCCTTCGCGGCGTGCAGCGTGAAGTGCGGGTCGTCGAGGTGGGGGCGCGCGATGGCGCACAAGTCCGCGCGACCGGCGGCCACGATGGTGTTCACGTGATCGCCGCTCGCGATGTTGCCCACCGCGATCGTGGGGATCTTCCCCTCGTGGCGGATGCGGTCCGCGAACCGCGTCTGCCACATGCGGCCGTAAATGGGCTTGGCGTCGGGGGTGGTCTGCCCGGTCGACACGTTGACGATGTCGCACCCGTGCGCGTGGAGCATCTGCGCGAGGGCGACCGACTCCTCCTCCGTCATCCCGTCGTCCTCCCAGTCGACGGCGGAGATGCGCACGCCGAGCGGCCGGCTGTCGTCGCCTTCGCGCCACGCCGCGCGGACGGCGTCGAGCACCTGCAGCGGGAAGCGCGCGCGCGCCTCGAGCGAGCCGCCGTAGCCGTCGGTCCGCCGGTTCGTCAGCGGCGAGAGGAAGCTCGCGAGCAGGTAGCCGTGGGCCATGTGGATCTCGAGCACGTCGAAGCCGGCCGCGATCGCGCGCTTGGCCGCCGCCGCGTACTGCGAGAGCACGAGCCTCATGTCGGCCTCGTCCATCGCCTTCGGCACCTGGCTGTGCGGGTAGTAGGGCAGGGCGGACGCGCTCAGGATCGGCCAGGCCCCGTGCTCGAGCGGCTGATCGATGCCCTCCCACATCAGCTTGGTCGCGCCCTTGCGGCCCGCGTGTCCGAGCTGCAAGCCGATCTTGGCGTGGCTGCGCTCGTGCACGAAATCCGTGACGCGCTTCCACGCGGCCACGTGCTCGTCCGCATACATGCCAGCGCACCCCGGCGTGATGCGGGCCTCGCGCGAGACGCCGGTCATTTCGGAGAGCACGAGGCCCGCCCCGCCGATGGCTCGCGAGCCGAGGTGGACGAGGTGGAAGTCGTTCGGCGTGCCGTCCTCGGCCGAGTACATGCACATCGGCGAGACGACGACGCGGTTCTCGAGCCGCACGCCGCGCAGCTGGTAGGGCGTGAACATCGGCGGCAGCGGGCGCCCCTGCGCGTCCTTGGCGCCCGATCCGTGGCGTTCGTTGTATTCTGCAACCACCCGCTCGATGAGCTCCGGGTCGCGCAGCTTCAGGTTCTCGTACGTGATGCGCTTGCTTCGCGTGAGCAGGTTGAAGGTCAGCTCGAGCGGCGACTGGTCGTCGTAGTACCGCTTCACGTTCTCGAAGAACATGAGGCTGTCCTGAGCGGACTTCTGGATGCGGGCCGATGCATCCTTGCGGTCGAGCTCGTAGGCGACGAGCGCCTCCTCGAGCGACGGTGCGCGCGCCATGGCCTCGGCGAGGCCGATGGAGTCCTCCATCGCGAGCTTGGTCCCCGAGCCGATCGAGAAGTGCGCGGTGCGCGCCGCGTCGCCCATCAGGACGACCGCCGCCCCGGCGCCCGCCGGCTTCCACCACCAGCGGTCGTTCCTGATCGTCGGGAAATTGAGCCACGACGACTTGTTCGTGAGCAGCTTCCCGCCGCCGAGGTAGCTCGCGAAGAGCTTCTCCAGGTACGCCACGGCCTCCTCGACCGGCTTCCGATCGAGCCCCGCCGCGCGCCACGACGCCTCGTCGCACTCGACGATGAACGTGCTGCGGCTCTCGTCGAACGGGTAGGCGTGGACCTGGAAGTTGCCGTGCTCGTTCTTCTCGAAGACGAACGTGAATGAGGAGTAGCGACGGTCGGTGCCGAGCCAGATGTACTTGCACTTGCGCACGTCGATGCTCGGCGAGAAGTGCGACTCCCAGCGCTTTCGTACCTTGCTGTTCACGCCGTCCGCGCCGAGGAGCAGGTCGTAGTCGTTCGCGAGCCCCTCGATGTCGGCCTCGGTCATCTCGCGATCGAAGACGACGCGCACCCCGAGCTCCGAGCACCGGCGCTGCAGGACGCCGAGCAGCTCGCGCCGCGCGATGCCCGCGAACCCGTGGCCCGTCGAGCGCACGCGCTGGCCTTTGAGGAAGATGTCGATGGAGTCCCAGTGGCAGAAGCGCCGCGAGACGGCGTCGTGGGTGGGCTTGTCGGCCGCCTCGAAGTTGGAGAGGGTCTCGTCGCTGAACACGACGCCCCAGCCGAAGGTCTGCATCGGCGCGTTGCGCTCGAACAGGACGATCTCGTCTTCGGGGTGCTGCTTCTTGCGGAGGATGGCGAAGTAGAGGGCGGCCGGGCCGGCGCCGATGGAGGCGATGCGCATGCTCACGCGCGACCGTACACCGGGATGGCCGCGCCCGAAACGTCGCGCGCGTCCTCGCTCAGCAAAAAGGCGATTACGCTCGCGGCCGAGCCCGTCGTGACCCACCGCGAGAAGTCGGCCTTGGGCATCCCCGCGCGGTTCTGCGGCGTATCCATGGTGCTCGGCAGGACCGCGTTGATCCGGACGCCGTGCTCGAGCACCTCGGCGGCCGCGGCCTGGGCCATCGCCACGGCCCCGGCCTTGCTGGCCGTGTAGGCGGCGCCGCGGGCGCCCGTCCAGGGCCGCTCGACGTTCCGAGAGCCGACGACCACGATCGAGCCCCCCTTTCGCGCGACCATCCCGGGCAGCAGCGCGTGGAGGGCGAAGTAGACCGTGTCGAGGTTCGCGTGGACCATCGACTCGTAGATCTCGGGGCTCGTCTCGTGGAGCGGCGCGCCGCCGGCCCAGCCGCCCGCGATGAGCGCCGCGCCCTCGATCGGCCCGCGAGCCTCCACGCGGGCGATCGCGGCCGCGTAGGCCTCGGCCGTCGGGGCCTCGAGCGACTCCGCTGCGGCTCGCTCGCCGAGCTCCGCGCGGAGTGCCTCGACGCGCTCGTGAGACTGCGCACGGTCGAGCAGCGTCACGGACGCGCCGCGCGCGACGAGGGTGCGCGCGAGCGCCGAACCCAGAGCGCCGGAGGCGCCGGTGACGAGGAAGCTCACGGCACGCAGCACACGGTGACCGGTGCCTTCAGGCTCGCGGTCCCGCTGCCGGTGGAGGTGTTGGTGCAGCCGGCATCCGGCGCGGTGGGGAGGTAGAAGACGCTGGCGAGGCTGGGCGAGTTCACAGGGATGCAGCTGGTGCTCCCCTGCGCCGCGTAGGCGGCCATGAAGCCCGTGCCGCCCGTCCCGCCGTCGCCGTCGCAGTTGCTGGAGCGGAACGTTCGCAGCACGGCCGAGCAGGTCGTCCCGGCGTCCTCGACCGCGCAGGTGCACGTGCTGCAGTTGGCGGCCGCGTTCTGCGATACGTCCAGCTTGCCGGGCGTCGTGTTGTTCGCGACGAGGCCGGGGTAGAACCCTGACGGGCACCCGGCGGGACCGTTGTACAGGATGCACAGCGAGAAGCCCTGCTTCGCGAGGCTGCAGTAGTCGGTCGTGCACTGCAGCGGCTGGCAGGTTCGAACCGGAGTCGTGTCCACCTGACCGTTGCCGGCGACGCTCGCGTTGCAGGTGACGTTGCCGCCGACGCTCGGCAGCGAACCGGCGATCTGCGAGTTGCCGCCGGTCGTGATGGAGGTGGTGCAGTGGGGCCCCGCGGTGAACACGTCGTTGGACGTGGAGCACCCGTTGTTCCCGGTGCTCACGGTGACCTGGCCGGTACACGTCCACGGCCCGCTCATGGTGCAGGCGCCACACTGGCACGCGCCAGCGTGGAGCGTCGGGTTCGTGACCCAGTCGCGCTGGTCGAAGTCCGTGCTGCTGCCCGGGCAGCCCGGCGCCGCGTTGGCCACGAGGCCGACCGGGACCCAGCCGCTCGGGATGGCAGCGCCGAGGCAGGACGCGTCGAGGGTCGCGCACGCCGGCGGGACGTAGTTGTCGAAGACCACGTCCGGCGGGCTGTCGACGGCGACGTCGCTGCCGACCGCGTCGCCGTTCGTGACGTCGACGCTCGATGCGTCGCCGCCGCCGCCCTGGTCCGAGCCGCACGCGGCGAAGCCCGCGCACGGCGCGAGGATCGCGGCCGCGAGCGCCGCCGTCCGAACGAGGCGCGTCCCTCCAGACCTCATCGGTCCGAGGATCGGTCACCTCGTGCCGAAGCGCAAGTCTCGTCCCCCGCGGTCAGCGAGGCACGATCAGCGCCTTGCGCAGCGGCTCGGCGGCGCCTCGGTAGAAGCGCCCCTCGAGCACGATGGCACGCGGGGTCGCCTCGGGGCTGTAGTATGCCGCGTTGAACTTCGTGTCCGGCGAGATGACCGCTCCGGAGAACGACGCGCCGGCGAACACACCGGAGGCCTCGACGAACTCGATGACGTCGGCCGCGGGCGACGTCGCCGCCGTGGCAGCCGCGTCGCCGACGGTCCCTGCGGCCACCGTCGCATCGGCGCCGAGCGTGAAGCCGCCCTTGAGGGCGCCGTCGAGCGCCGGCTTCGACATCAGCACGAGCACCACGGTGGACTTCTCGTAGCCGATCTGCAGACCGGCGCTGCCGGCTCCCAGGCTGTAGAACGCCGGCGAGCTCCAGTTCGCGTCCTTGCGGGCGAGCAGCACGCCCCCGCCGCCTTGACCGCCGACGATGAGCCCGCCTTTCTTGAGCTCGGGGAAGATCATGACGCCCTGAGCGCGGGCCAGGTAGTGGTCGATCCCCTTGAACGACGGGTTGGCGCGCATCGTCTTGATCGCGTCCGTGCTGTCGTTGATGAGCTCCTGCTGCGGCGACACCGCGGCGGCCGGCACCATGGGCGGTTCGGGGTTGGCGCACGCGCTCCCGGCGGCCACGCCTGAGAGCACGAGCACGAACGGAACGACGGAGCGTGTGAACGACTTCATGGTGATCGAATTGGGTTCGCGTGCCGCTCTCGTCAAGGAATCTGCGGGACTTTGCGCGCGAACGCAGGCGCTGCGTTTCAGCCTTCTCAGTATCGAATCGGCGTGGGCACGTTGCGCAGCTCGGTCGACATGTCCCCGAGCTGCCCCCAGTCGTTCACCCCCAAACAGCGCAGCCATCCGTCCTGCATCCGCACGCACGTGAAATCGTCGCCGGCGATCACGGCCTTCGACTCGTAGAGGCCGGGCACCAGCGTCGGCGTGGTGACGACGGGCTGCTCGGAAAGCCCCGACTGGTGCACGTCGTTCTTGCCCCAGCAGTGGACCGTGCTGTCGCCCATGCGCGCGCAGGTGTGGTGCGCGCCGGCGGCGATCTCGGATGCGATCAGCACGCCGCTCGCGGCGACGGGCAGCGCCCGGTTCTCCGTCGTACCGTCGCCGAGCTGGCCGGCCTCGTTGTCGCCGAAGCAGACGAGCGTCTCGTCGCGGCGGAGGGCGCAGACGTGCGCGCCGCCCACGGAGACCGCCTTCACGTCGGAGGTGTGCACGAGCGCGGGCGCGGCGCGGTCCTCGAAGGCGCCGTTGCCCATCTCGCCCTCGCGGCCTCTGCCCCAGCACCGGACGCCGCCGTCGACGAACACCGCGCACGTGGTCTGCCCGCCGGCCGCGATCGACGTGGCGCCGTCCGCGCCCGGGACCTCCACGGGCGCCGGGCGCGTCGTCTTCGCGCCGTCGCCGATCTCGCCGTCGTCGCCCTTGCCCCAGCAGAACACCTTGCCCGAGGCGATCGCGCACGCATGCGCCGCGCCGCACGCGAGGTCCGTGGCGCCCGAGAGCCCGTTGCCCCCGATCCGCCCGTCGCGCGCGTCGCCCCAGCAGGCGATCTTGCCGTCGCGATCGCGGGCACACGCGAAGCCCGAACCGACGCAGACCTGGACCGCTTGCGCCACGCCCGGCACCGTCGTCGGCGAGGTGAGCGCGGCGGGCGCGCCGGCCACGAGCGGGCCGTGATCGTTGCGACCCCAGCACCGCACCGAGCCGTCGTGCATCTCCGCGCAGGCGCTCGAGTCGGCCGCCGCGACCTGATCCATCTTGTAGGCGTCGCCCCGCTTTCGATGGCACCCGGTCACGGCCAATAGCGAGAGGCACACGGCAGCGAAGCGGCGCATGCCACGCTTCATAGTGCAGTACAGTGTCCCGGTGACGAAGAAAGGAGCGAAGGCGAATCGCGCGCCGAGCCAGCGGCCCCGCCTCGGCGTCCCGCCGAAGATCTACCCGTCCGCGATCGTCCAGTCCGGCGCCGAGCTCGGAGCCGACGTCGTCGTCGGAGCGTTCTGCTACGTCGCCGACGGCGCGCGCATCGGCGCGGGGACGCGCATCCAGAGCCACACCTCGGTGTGGGCCGGCGTCGTCCTCGGCGAGGACGTGTTCGTCGGTCCCGGTGCGATGTTCACCAACGTGCGGGCGCCCCGCGCCCGCTACCCGCGGGAGGCGGCCACCTCCCACGAGGGAGACCGCTGGGACGAGACGCACGTCGGCGATGGTGCGACGATCGGAGCGCACGCGACGCTGGTGGCACCCGTGCGGGTCGGCCCGTGCGCGATGGTCGGCGCGGGCGCAGTCGTCACGCGCGACGTGCCGGCGCACGCCATCGTCGTGGGCGTCCCGGCGCGCGTCGTGGGCTTCGCGTGCGCCTGCGGCGAGCGGCTCTCGCGCGGGCGGGTCGCGCCAAAACGTGCAGTGTGCAAGCGATGCGGCGCGGCCGTGGGCGCCGCGCCGCGAGGCTGAGCGCGTTACTGGTTGCGCAGCGGCGGCGGCGGCGGATCGCCGGTCACCGACGGAGCCGGCGGCGGGACGAACCGCGGGGTGTTGACGCGGGGCGCGGCGTCCCTCGGCGCGGGCGTCGGCGTGGCCGTCCTCGGCGATTCGGTCACCGAGCTGCGGCTCTGCTGCGTACCGCTCGAGGTGGAGTAGTTGCCCGACGCGCCCTGGGTCCCCGGGGCGTTCGGCTGCGAGGGGGCCGACAGCGCGGCGTTGGTGCCCGGCGGCACCTGCTCCTGCTGCGACGTGATGGTCGTGGTCCCCGCACGAACGTCACGGTCGGCACCTTCCTTGGCACACGCCCCGATCGCGCCGAGCGACAGCACGAGCGCAGCGGCAATGAGTGTGGGCTTCATGATGGTCTCCTTGGACGCAATCGATCCAGCAGGCGCCGTGCCACGGCAAAGCCGCACGAAACGGCTGAAATCGCGGTTGTCGGAAGACCGACGGCGCCGCGCTTGCGTCCGCGCGCAGCGGGTGCCGACGAGCTGTCCTTCAGTGCGGCAAAGGGCCCATCGCGATGACGTGCGCCATCACGATCTTGGCGACGTTGACGAAGATGATGATGCCGAGCACGTCCACGAGGCTCGCGATGAACGGCGTCGAGCTCGTCGCCGGGTCGATGCCGAGTCGCTTGAGGCCGAGCGGCAGCATCGAGCCGACGGTGCAGCCGGTCATGACGATGCCGACGAGCGTACAGGCGACGGTGAGCGCGAAGTCGACGTGCTGGTCCCGGTACATGAGGACGCGGAAGAAGCCGATCGTGCCGAGGATGGCGCCGAGCACGAGGCCCATCGCCGCCTCGCGACCCGCGATGCGCCACCAGTCACGCGGCCGGATCTCGCCGATGGCGAGGCCGCGGATGATCAGGGTCGAGCTCTGCGAGCCGGAGTTGCCGCCGGTCGAGATGAGCAGCGGCACGTAGTAGCTCGCGCCCTTCACCGCCTCGAAGACCGGATCGTAGTAGCGCAGCGCCGTCTGGGTGAAGAACTCCTCGACGAAGAGGATGATGAGCCAGACGCCGCGCTTCTTGATGAACTCGACGAAGCTCGTCTGGAAATAGGGCACGTCGAGCGGCTCGACACCGCCGATCTTCTGGACGTCCTCGGTCTGCTCCTGCGTGAGGACGTCGACGATGTCGTCGATCGTG
>DATIQP010000631.1:0-9354 GCA_035470765.1 Polyangiaceae bacterium
CGACCGGCGACGGTCGTCCTAGAGGAATGATCATCGCCGCCGCGAGGTGACCTCTCGGCGGAACAGAACTCGGCTTACGCTGGACGTCGACCGCGCGCCCGCGCCCTTCGGGGTGGCGGGCGCGCGCTTTTAAGCCTCCAAGGCAGAAGTCACTCGACCGATCGAGTCTTGACCGAAGCCTGGCGTCGACATGCGGCAGCGGGACGCCGCGGCCGAGCCGCCGCGGTGCGGCGTCAGGTCGACTGGGAGGCCAAAAGCTCGGCGGCTTGGACATGCCGACCCGGCACGTGCCGGTCCCGCCGGAGACCTCACGCTGCCGCTCGTTGGCAACGAGCGTGGCGCAAGACCATCAGCTCACGTGGTCTACCGAGCAGGCCGGACGGCCTGGCGGACGCGCTCGAGCGCGCGAACCACGTCCTTGGTGGCCAGCCCGGCGGTGATCCGCGCCTCGAAGCCGTCGCGCCGGCGCACGACGGAGTCGGCCACCTTCCGGCCCTGCGCAGTGAGCGAGACCAGCGTGAAGCGGTGATCGGATGGGTCGGAGCGGCGTGTGACCAGCCCCGCGCTCTCCATCTGCTTGACCTGCCGCGTGATCGCCGCGCCGTCGATCGCCAGACGTTCCTGGAGCACGGCCTGCGAGACCTCGGGCGTGGCGCGGAGCTGCGCGAGCAGCACGATGCGAGCCTGCGTCATCCCCACCTCGCGCTCGAACGCGGCCGTGACCTCGTGGTACGCGCGAGCGAGCGAGTGGACGAAGGATGGAGCCACCGGCTCTGTGCGGCCCGATCGGAGTCGCGAGCTTCTGACTTTGACCATGACGAGCCCCTTGGGGCGCGTTCCCAACGAGGCTCGCGCGGACGAAGATGCCGCGCCCCCTACGCGGAGCGTTCCATATACACGCCTACGCCGAGAACCGTGATTCTTTCAGGCGGAGAAGGACGAGCCGCACCCGCACGAGCCCTTGACGTTCGGGTTGTTGAACTTGAAGCCCGAGCCGTGAGCACCCTCGACGTAGTCGATCTCCGTCTCCTCGAGGTACTGATGAGAGAGCGGATCGACGTAGAGCTTGACCCCGTTGGACTCGTAGGTCTCGTCCATCTCGCCGATCTTGTCTTCGAAGTAGAGGTCGTAGGTGAAACCGGCGCACCCGCCTCCGATGACGCGCAGGCGCAAGCCCTGGCCCTCGAGGCTCTCAGCGGTGGCGATTTCCTTGACCTTGGCGGCGGCCTTGTCGGTGATCGTGATCATGTCTTGCACAATATAGGAGCCAGCCTGCCGGAGCGCCAGGGGGTTTCCGGGCGAAGATTCAGGGCTCGCCGACGTCGACACCGTGGACGATGCGTACGAGGTTACCCGTCCCGCAGGTGACGAGCATGGCCCCCGGCCCACCGGACGAGACGGAGGTCACGGCGCGGCGGTTCTGGAAGACGCGCCCGCAGACGGTTGCTCCCACCGTCGAGACGATCCCCGCGGGATCGACCACGCCGACGGGGCCGTCGGGCGCCGCGAAGCCGAGCGTCCCCGTCTCGTCGACGATGACTGGAGCGTGCGGCGGTGGGACGTAGGGACCCGCGCCCGCATCCGCCATCCCGGGGAGCGAGGTTGCAACAGGCACGCGGAGCACCTCCTGCCCGGCGGAGTCGACGCCGACGGCGAACGTCCGCCCGGCGAGGCCAGCCATGGTGTAGGCGACGCCTCGCCGGTACGCGGGCGGCCAGAAGTAGGAGCCGCCGGCGAAGGTGGAGAGCGGGACCGCAAGGCCCTGGCGCAGGTCGAGCGTCATCAGGCGCGGGCCCTCGACGACCGCGAGCAAGGTGTTGTCGTCGACGAGGACGGCGCCACCCTTCACCTGCGCGCCGAAGCTGCCGACGCGCACCACGTCGCGGCCGGGCGTCCACGCGAAGACCACGCCGGTCGCCTTGCCGGCCACGAGGATGCGCGACCCCGTGGGCGAGCTCTGCGCGAGCAAGGGGCCCACGACGGGCTCGGGGAGCGGCGCGCGGAAGCGAACGTTGCCCGATGCGTCGAGCAGCGCCAGCTCGCTCTCGCTCGCCACGGCGACGCCGCCGTCGTCCATCGCCAGCGGCGCGAGCGACGAGTCGA
The DNA here is from genome assembly GCA_035470765.1 of Polyangiaceae bacterium. Lineage (GTDB taxonomy): Bacteria > Myxococcota_A > Polyangia > Polyangiales > Polyangiaceae > DASXHD01. Next base: position 2,104 of record DATIQP010000631.1, read on the forward strand.
GCCCGCCGACCAGCGGCGTGCGGAAGCGAACGCCGGTCTTCTGGACGCCGACCGCGACGGCGTCGACGGCGCCCGCGACGACGACGAGGGTGCCGTCGGCGAGGAGGGCGGGGGCCGAGGGGTTGCTCGAGCTGACGCCGAGGCCCTGGTGCCATTTCTCCGCGCCGTCGTGGCCGACGGCGATCACGTTGCCGTTGGTGGAGACGACGAGGATGGCGTCCGCGGTGACGACGGGCGGCTGCTCGATGCCCCCTGCGGAGAACCGCCACTCGACGTGTAGCGGAGCGCGCGGCAGCGGCGAGCGCACGACCCCGGTGCGATGCGCGTCGCCGCGCACGGTGGGAGCCACGCCCGGCGTCGGTCCGACGACGAACGTCGCGGGGCGTCGAGGGTCGGTGCGCTGGGCGAACGCCGCCGCCGCGGTGACGAGCGCGAGGGCGCTCGCCAGCCAGAGGTGCGAACGCCTCACTTCCTCCCTCGCACCACGAGCGCCGCGTCCACCTGCGGCACCGTCTTGCCGTCGGGCGAGGTGAAGGGCTTGGCCACGCGACCGTACGCGCGGACCACGTCGCCCTTCGCGAAGCTCGAGTCCGCGCCGTAGACGACGCGGACGACGCACGGCCCGGCCGCGCACCCGCGGCGGTCGTCGACGAGCAGGACCGTCTGGTGGTGCGTGACGCGGGCGTCCACGACGTGACCGTCGACGCCGACGGGCTGCCCAAGGGACGCGTCGGCGGAGGCCACCAGCGCGTCGAACCCCAGCGAAGGCGTGGCGTCGAGCGAGCGCGCCTCCGCGTCGAGCGAGCTCACCCGCTTGACGTGGACGACCGCGGTGCGCGGCGCCGGCCCCTGCGCACCCGACGCGGGAGCCGCGCGGAGGGTGAGCTCGTGCTCGCCAGGGGCGACGTCGACGGTCGTCTCGAAGGTCCCGTCGGCGGCGACGGCGACCGGCGCCCCGTCGAGCGTGAGCTGCGCGCCCTTCGACGTGCGCCCCGCCACGTCGACCTTGGACCCGTCGACGACGAGCGAAGGCGAGGGCGCGTCGAGATGGAGCGGCAGCACGGCGACGCGCGCCGAGACCTCGCCGGTGTCCTTCTTGCCATCCTTGTTCTCGACGACGTAGCCCAGCTTCTTGTCGATGGTTCGTGTCTCGTCGGCGGTCCCGGTGACGTCGGTGGTGACGTCGTAGCTCAGCGTCGCCTTGCCGCTCGCGTCCAGCGCAACGGGCTTGCCGTCGACGCTCACGGTCGACCCCGGCGTGGCCTCCACCTGCACCTTGATCGCGGGCGGGTTGCCGCCGAGGTCCGAGAGATCTCCACGGATGCGGTAGGTGATGGGCAGCACGAGGTGGATCAGCCGGTTGCGGCGCAGCCCCGGCCTGTCGACCTGGATCTCGAAGCGGTTGTCGCCCACGACCAGCGGCGAGGCCAGCGGGAGATCGGCCTCGTGGTTCTTGAACGTGCTCTTCGCTCCCTCCAGCGCGGCGGTGCTGCCGTCGGGGCAGCGCTCGCAGCGGAGGTGGAGCTGCTCCTTGCCGTCCGCGGCGACCATCGCCGTCGCCGCGAGCGGCGAGCCGCGAGAGAGCAGGAAGATGCCAGCGCCGCCGATCAGCACGAGGACGCCCACGATCGCGGCCACCACCGCGAGAGGCACTCCCTTGCGCGCGACGACGACCGGCGCGGCCGGCGCGATTTCGTACTGGAGCGGCGCGGGTGCGGGGAGGACCTCCGGGACCGGCTCCTCCGGCATCGGCCGCTGGCCGGCGTGCGTGGGAGCGATGCCGGGCGCGGCGACGCCGAGGAGCGTGCGCGCCGCCGGCGGCGCGTGGGTGGGAGCGATGCCCGGCATCGCGACACCGAGCAGGGTGCTCGATGCCGCCTTCGGTTGAGGAGCCGGCGCTGGCGCCGGAGCGGGCTGCTGCGCAGGCGCGGGCGCGACTCCGGGCATGGCGATGCCGAGCATCGTCTTGGCGGCGACGGGCTGGACGGGCTGCGCGGCGGGCGGTGGGGCCATCGGCGCGGCGGGTTGCGGGAGCGGCGCAGCCGGCTGCGGCGGCGCCGCGGGCTGCTGCGGCGCGAGGTTGCGCAGCTCGGGCGGGGCGGCGAAGCCGAGCATGGTCTTCGCGAGCGGAGCGTTCGCAGCAGGACCCCCGGGCGCGGGGCCGGGCGTGGGCGTGGGCGCGGGCGCGGGCGTGGGCGTGGGCGCGGGCGCGGGCAGGTGGGGCGCCGCGAAGCCCAGCATGGTCTTCATCGCGGGCGGCTGCTCCATCGCCGGGGCCGCGGGCATCTCCTGCGTGGTGACGGCCGGCATCTCCGTCGTCTTCGCTTCGCCGCCGGGGAGCGGCACGGCCTGCATCGGCTGCGTCGCTGCGGGCTTTGGCGTCGGCGCCAGCGGGCTCGTGAAGCCGAGCACCGTCTGCGCGAGCTTGGGTTTGGGGGGCGGAGGCGTGCCGCAGTACGGGCACATGGGCACCCCCTCCGCAAGCGGCCGACCGCATCCCGCGCACGTGGCGCTCATCGAGGTAAGGCTTACGTCAAACGTGCACGGACGTCCAAGGGAGAGTAGAGCTGGGAAATCATGAGGCGATGGCTTGGCGCGAGTGCGCTTGCGGTGGCGCTGGGGGCGGGCGCCTGGGCTTGTGACGGCGACACGACTCCCGCGAAGCAGTTCGACAGCGGCGCGGACGCGACGACCGACGCCGCCGCGGACGCGCCCGCGGACTCGACCGTCGACGCCGGGCCGACGCGCGCGAAGATGCTCGCCATCCACGCGAGCCCGGACCTCCCCGCGGTGCGCGTCTGCTTCGGCATGGGCTTGCAGAACGACGGCTCCGACGCGGTGGTCGCGTCCGTGTTGCCCGTGCCGGACAAGGCGCTGACGGGTCGACCGTACCCCGGCGTCTTTCCCGGCGCCGGCGCCGCGCTCCCGGACTTCGGGATCGACCTCTCGCAGAAGGCGCTCACGCCGTACCTCATCGTCGCGTCGAAGCTGGCCGCGAGCACCGAGAGCTGCGATGCGCTGCTCGCGCCCGACGCCGGGACGCTCACGCCCGGAGTCGACTACTTCAAGATGCCGACCCTCAAGAACGGCACCTTCGCCAGCGACACCACGATGGCGCTCGTGGTGACGGGCTGCCTGCCGCAGGCTGCCGATCCGTCAGCGAACGCGGTCCTGTGCGGCGGCGACTACGGCGCGAGCGCGGGCAATCTCGCCGTCCAGCTCTTCTCCCTCGACCGAGCCGTGAAGGGCGCGTTCGGCGCCCAGTTCCTCCAGGCGTCGTCCGCGGCGGCCGGCAAATTCGCGCTGGCCTATGGCACGGGCGACCTGACCGCGGAGCTCCACCCGCTCGACGGCGGCGCCGGCCAGCCGATCGCCGCGGGCGTCAAGTACGGCGAGCTGCAGCCGGCTACGGCGGCCGCGCTCGTCGCGCCGGACGTGAACCAGACGTCGCTGCTGGTCAGCGTGCCCGGGGACGGCGGCGCTGCGTTCTCTTCGTCGTTCCCGCTGCCGCTGGTCTACGAGGTCACGACCGGACAGCCGACCGGCGCCGTGGCCTACTTCGCGTCGGGCGCGAACTACACGTTCGTCCTCGTGGGCGATCCGGCCCAGCCGACCTTGCTCGACGGCGGCGCGTTCAACGGCTACTCGCTCCACGCGCTCGCGTTCCCCAGCAACCCGCCGCTGCCCGCGCCCTGATCGCATCGATGCGCGTCTACGTCCTCGGCACGGGATCGAGCGGCAACGCGTTGATCGTGGAGGCGGACGGAGCGCGCCTGCTCCTCGAGGCGGGCCTCGGTCCGCGTGTGGCCGCCGTCCGGATGCGGTCGCTGGGCGCCGATCTCTTCCCGCGCAGCGTCGACGGGATCGTGGTCACGCACCAGCACAACGACCACGCCGCGCAGTTGCTCCCGCTCGGCAAGGCGCTCGGCGCGCCCGGGGTCGGAGCGCGCGAGCCGATGCTCTATCTCCACGACGGCATCGAGGCGCCGCTCGTCCGTCACCGGTTCGGCGCGCGCCGCTACCGCGCCGGCGAGAGCTTCGAGGTGCGCGGGCTGCGCGTGCGTACGCTGCCCCTCGCGCACGACGCGCCGCACGTCGCCGTCACCGTGGAGTCGAAGACGCACTGCCTGGGCTTCGTCACCGACGTGGGCAGCGTCACGAGCAAGCTCGTCGATTTCCTGGCGCCGTGCGACACGGTGCTGCTCGAATCGAACTACTGCCCATCGCTGCTCGACATGAGCCCGTACCCGGTGAGCCTGCGCCGGCGCATCGCGGGAGATCTCGGGCACCTCTCGAACGCGCAAGCCGCGTGGCTGGTCTCGCGACTCGTCCGGAGCCAGGCGCGACGCATCGCGCTCTGTCACCTCTCGCAGGCGAACAACGAGCCCGAGCTCGCGCTCCGGGCGGTGCGTGACGAATCGCCCGACGCCGTCGTCGAGGTGCTCCGGCACGGCGAGGCGAAAGTCCTCGAGCTCGCGCCCCGCACGGCCGTCAGCCGCTTCGAGCAGCTGCCCCTTTTTGCGTCGTCGAGGTAGCGCGCCGGGGCGAGGTTACCCTCTCGTCACGGGCCGACGACGTGGCAGCCGCTGCACCCGAAGCCCTTCTGGGTCTTCGGATCGTAGGGGTGCATGCCGAGCGCGGACGCCATCTCCGGCTCCACCTTCTCCATCATGAACTTCGTGATCTCCGGCTTCTCGGCCATGTGCTTCTTGAAGTCGTCCGTGTAGTGCAGGTGGGGCAGGTCCGGGTTGGGCATGTCGAAGTTCTTCTGCTTGATGCGCTCGCCGTGGCACACGGTGCACTTGAAGTCGGCGTACTTCTTGGCGTCGAAGGACTGGAAGACCGCGCCCATCTTCGGCATGACGACCTTCTTCATGGTCTCGAGGCGCTGGCCGTGGCTCATCGATTCCCAGTCCATGGGCGCGGCCGCGGCCGCGCTCTCGGAGGCGCTCGGCGCCGCCGAGGCGGTGGGCGCGGTCGTCGGGCCGGACTCGGCCTTTCCCCCGCCGCACGCGGCGAAGGCGAAGATTCCGGAGCAGACGAGACCGAAGAGCGAGACGTGTCGACGCATGGTGGGTGACCTCCGAAGGAGTGGCTCCGCTTTAGTCGACCCCGCCGTCCCTGGGCAACGTCGTAGCGCTGCAACCCATCGTTGCCCGGCCCCGAACGATCTGCGATGGCCCGGGCCTTGCTCGACGGATCTCTCATGGAAACCTCACCGATCCAAACCGAGCTGCAGAAGACCCTGGATCAGCTCCGCCGGCTGCGGGACGAAGTGCGCGTGCAGGCTCACCTCGGCGGGATGGAAGCCAAGAAGGCCTGGGACGAGCTCGAGCCCAAGCTCGCCGAAGCCGATCGCCTCGCAGAGAAGGCCAGCGAGGAATCGCTGCACGCGGCGGTGGATGCGCTCCGCAAGCTCAAGGACCTCAAGCTCACGCTCAAGAAGTAGCGCGGCCGTTCCCTACGGCAGGGTTTCGCTACGGCTGCGTTCGCACGCAAGCGTTGCCGGCTTGCGCGCACCTGGGGGAGACTTACGGGTTATCGAGTGATGATGCACGACCTCTCCGTAGTCCGCCCCCCGGCTGTGGCGGGGACGTTCTATCCGCGCACTGCGGGGGTGCTCGCGTCGGACGTGGAGCAGATGCTCGCCGACGCGCCCGTGTACGAGGGGCCTGCGCCGAGGGCGCTCGTCGTCCCGCACGCCGGCTACGTCTACTCCGGTCCGATCGCTGCGACGGCCTACGCGGCGCTTCGTGCCGCCGGGACGCGTGTCCGCCGCGTGGTGCTCTTGGGCCCGTCGCACCGCGTCGTCTTGCACGGCGTCGCCGCACCGGACGCTCAGTGGCTCCGCACCCCGCTCGGCGACGTCGAGATCGACGTGGCGGCGCTCGACGCGGCCGGTGTGCCGCGCAACGCGGAGGTTCACGCGAGAGAGCACTCGCTCGAGGTCCAGCTCCCGTTCTTGCAGCGCGTCGTGCCCGCGGCGAAGCTCTGCCCCATCGCCTGCGGCGACGCGTCGCCGCAGGAGGTCGGGGCCGTCATCGAGTCGCTCTTCGGAGAGGACACGGTCGTCGTCGTCAGCTCCGATCTCTCCCACTACCTGCCGTACGCCCAGGGCCGCGTCCTCGACGAGGAGACGGCCGCCCGCATCGTCGCCCTCGACGATCGCCTCGACGGCGAGCGAGCGTGCGGCTTCGTCGGCCTGCGAGGCTTGCTGTGGGCCGCGCGTCGCCGGGGTCTGGTCGGCAAGCTGCTCGACTTGCGCAGCTCCGGCGACACCGCCGGTCCGCGCGACGAGGTCGTCGGCTACGGGGCGTTCGCGTTCTGGGACGGCGCGAGGGCGGTGCTCTCGTGATCGTCCACGACGGCGAGCTGCTCGAGCTGGCGCGCTTCGCGCGGCAGTGCATCTGCCAGGAGCTCGGCGGCGCCGCGGCCAGGGCTCCGACGAGCTCGCTCGCGATGCGGCTCGGCGCCTCGTTCGTCACGCTGCGGTGGCGCAACGGCCAGCTGCAGGGTTGCATCGGCAGCCTCGAGGCCCGGCGCATGCTCGTCGCGGACGTCGCGCACAACGGCCTGGCCGCGGCGTTCGAGGACCCGCGCGGCACGCCGCTCTCGCTCCACGACCTCGACGAGCTCAACGTCGAGGTGTCGGTCCTCTCCGAGCTCGAGCGCGTCGACTTCGACGGCACCGAGCCCGGCGCGCGCGCCGCGCTCCGCCCGAGCGTCGACGGCGTCGTGATCGTGTGGAACGGAAGGCGAGGGACTTTCCTGCCGCAGATGTGGGAGCAGCTGCCGACCCCGGCCGAGTTCCTGCGCGAGCTGAAGATGAAGGCGCGTCTGCCGCGCGATTTCTGGGACGACGGCGTCGAGCTGCACCGCTACAGCGTCGCCAAGGTCGTCGACCCGGCGCCGCGCGCCATGACGGCCCAGGAGGCCGAGGTATGACGGACCATCCGGCCCGGTACTGGCACCGCTTGGACTCGGGGCGCATCCAGTGCGATCTCTGTCCGCGCGATTGTGTGCTCTCCGAGGGGCAGCGCGGACTCTGCTTCGTGCGCAAGCGCGAGGGCGACGCGATGGTGCTCACGACGTACGGCCGCTCGTCGGGCTTCTGCGTCGATCCCATCGAGAAGAAGCCGCTCGCGCACTTCCATCCGGGGTCGAGCGTGCTCTCGTTCGGCACGGCGGGGTGCAACCTCTCCTGCAAGTTCTGTCAGAACTGGGACATCTCCAAGTCGCGCGAGATGGACA
>DATIQP010000632.1:0-8082 GCA_035470765.1 Polyangiaceae bacterium
TGGGGGCGCGTACATCTGCAGTACCAACTCGAAACCGGACATCGGTTCGGCAAAAGGTGGTTGTCATGGTCGAGAAGCGAAGGGTTTGGCTCGCGACGCTCATGAAGGGCGGCACGTTGGGGATCCTCCTCATCGGGGTGCTGGCGGTCGGGTGCCTCACTCGCCCCGTGGTCAGCCAGAACCCGACGACGAAGACGAGCTTCGGCACGCAGGTCAAGCAGCAATCGATCGACAAGATCGACCTGCTGTTCGCGATCGACAACTCGGCGTCGATGGGTGACAAGCAGGACCTGCTCGCCGAGGCGGTGCCGGTCCTCGTCGGTCGCCTCCTCAACCCGAACTGCGTCGACACGAGCAACACCGTGTGCACGACGGCCGCGGACTGCAGCGCGCTCGGCGCGGGCGCAGGCTGCGACCTCTCGTCGGGCACCGGCCAGTGCTTCGTGCCGAGCAACGGCGCTGCCTGCACCGGCAACACGAAGCAGGAGTTCCCGCCGGTCCACGACCTGCACATCGGCATCGTGACGTCCTCGCTCGGCGCTGGCGGCTCGCCCGACATCTGCGTCCCCTCGGGGAGCGACCCGACGCACGCTGACGACAAGGGCCACCTCATCAACCGCACCAAGGTCGCCAACTGCACGACTCCCACGGCGGGGTGCGACGGCCCGCCGATCCCCAACGCGAATCCCCTGACCCCGCCCGGCGGAAACTTCCTCGCCTGGCTGCCCTCGAGCAACCCGCTCAACGCCGGCAAGACCCCGCCGAACGTCACCATCTACAACGACGGTCAGCAGACCCAGCTCATCGACGATTTCAAGTCGCTCGTGCAAGGCGTCCAGGAGCGCGGCTGCGGCCTCGAGGCGCAGCTCGAGAGCTGGTACCGCTTCCTCATCCAGCCGGACCCCTACAACGCCATCATCGTCAACGGCGGTGTTGCGGCGCTTCAGGACGTGGACACGACGCTCCTCAAGATGCGCCACGACTTTCTCCGGCCGGACTCCCTCGTCGCCGTCATCCAGCTGACCGACGAAGAGGACTCGTGGAGCAACCCGCTATGGGGTGGAGGCCGAGGCTGGGTCGTTCGCACCACCCAGACCAACCTGATCGGTGGTCCGGGCCTGGGTCTGGGCCCGCGTGGCACGAGCGAGTGCGACGCGCCGGTCGACATCAACAACGTCGCCAACACCGGGCCCAACAACCCCGACTGTCAGTCGTGCGGCTTCGCGGGCAACAAGCCGGTCTCCGGCCAGCCGATCGCGTCCGATCCCAACTGCACGAGCTGCGCGGGCACCTCGACGACCTGCCAGAAGGGCTGGTACGCGCAAGGACAGGACGGCGTGAACGTCCGCTACACGGACGACATGAAGCGGCGCTACGGCCTCAACCCGCAGTGGAACGTCCAGCGCTACGTCGACGGCCTGCGTCTCCCCAAGGTGCCCGACCAGTCAGGCGAGGGTCCGGCCAACTCCGACATCACGGCGTGGGGCAACGTCAACCGCAACTGCACCAACCCGCTCTACGCGCAGGACCTCCCCGACGGGAGCGACACGAGCCAAGCCACGCTCTGCAACCTCTCGCCCGGCTCGCGCACGCCCGACCTCGTCTTCTACGCGATCATCGGCGGCGTCCCGAACTCGCTGCTCTACAACAGCCAGGGGAACTTCAAGCTGAACCTCGGTCCGGACGACTGGACCAAGATCCTCGGCAAGGACCCGTCGACGTACCAGCTCGACGGCATCGACACGCACATGATCGAGTCGATCGCGCCGCGCTCCGGCCTGACGCCGCCCACCGGCACGTACACGCCCGACACGGACACCAGCGAGCACGAGTGGAACACGCTCACCTCGACCGCCGGCATCGACATGCAGTACGCGTGCACCTTCCAGCTGCCGGCGGCGAAGGACTGCACGGCGCCGCAGTACCAGGGCGCCTGCGACTGCGCGGACAGCAACGGCACCGTCGTCACCGCGCCCGACGGCCCGCCCCTCTGCGATCCGGCGAACCGCAACATGCAGGTCCGAGGCAAGGCGTACCCGACCATCCGCGAGCTCCGCGTCGCGAGGGGCCTCGGCTCTCAGGCCGTCGTCGCTTCGCTCTGCGCGAAGGACACCAACCCCGCCGACAAGGCGCTCGCCGACTACGGCTACAACCCGGCGATGCAGGCGATCGTCAACCGGCTCAAGAACATCCTCGGCGGCCAGTGCCTGCCGGAGACGCTCGCCGTCGACACGACGACGGGCGAGGTGCCGTGCGTCGTCCTCGTCATCTACACGAGCCAGACCAACCAGGCCGCGGGCTGTACGGACCCGGGCCTCCAGCAGCCCGACTCGGCCACGCTGGCGCGCTTCGCGGCGCAGTGGCAGGCGCAGCAGGGCGACGCGGGCACCAGCACCCCGGTGCCGGTGGTCTGCGTCCTCGACCAGCTGACGGCCTCGCAATACACCCCGCCGAGTTGCGAGAACGATCCGAACGCCCCGGCCGGCTGGTGCTACGTCACCGGCGTGTCGGCCACCGGCGGCTGCCCGCAGGCGATCAAGTTCTCGCCGAAGGGTCAGCCGAAGAGCGGCACCACCATCAGCCTCGAGTGCATCGAGCAGCGTGGCGCCGGCGACGCGGGCGGCGGCGGCTGATCGCGCCAGCGCACCACACCACACCACGAGAAGGCCCGCCGCGCGCGGGCCTTTTCGTTTAATCCCCCGTGGTTTAGGCTCTCGTCCGGCCGCGATGGGCAGCGCGAAGAAGACGATCCTTCTCATCGAGGACGAGCCTCACATCGTCATGGGGCTCCGTGACGCGCTCGAGTTCGAGGGCTTCCGGGTCGTGTCGACCGGGCGCGGGCGCGACGGGGTGGGGCTTGCCCGGACCGAGGCCCCCGACGCGGTGATCCTGGACCTGATGCTGCCGGACATGAACGGCTACTCGGTCTGCGAGGAGCTGCGCCGGAACAACGCGGTGGTGCCCATCATCATGCTCACCGCGCGCTCGCAGGAGAGCGACAAGATCCGAGGCCTCGACGCGGGCGCCGACGACTACGTGACCAAGCCGTTCAGCGTGAACGAGCTCATCGCGCGCATCCGCGCCATCTTCAGGCGCAGCTCGCGCGGGCCGGCCGTCACCGGCGTGGAGACCGTGGAGATCGGCGGGGTGCAGGTGAACTTCACGACGCACACGCTCGTCGCGCGAGGCAAGGTGCACGAGCTGTCGTTCTACGAGGTGGAGCTGCTGAAGCTGCTCAACGAGAGGGCAGGGCAGCCGGTGAGCCGCGACGAGATCCTCTCGAAGATCTGGGGCCTCGAGGCGTCGCCGACGAACCGGACGGTGGACAACTTCATCGTGAAGCTGCGCAAGAAGCTGGAGGCTCACCCGGACAGGCCGAAGCACATCCTGACGGTGTATGGGTTCGGGTACAAGCTGGCGATGTAGGAGACGGAGTCCGAGTCGGGTCAGTTCCCGACGGTGACGAAGACGATCTCCACGCGCGCGTTGCGCCCCCGGTTGCGCGCGTCCGCGGGGTCCACCACCGGCGCGCGCGTCCCCGCCATCACGTGCGTGACGCGGTCGGCCTTCGCTCCGCCCTTCACGAGCGCCGCCTCCACGGCCTTGCCGCGCTCGTCCCCTCCGCCCTGCGCCACCGCGTCGTGCACCACCACCTGCACCCCCACGTCGGCGTGGCTCGCCGCCACGCGGCCGAGCGCTTCGAGCTTCTGGCTCGCGTCAGGAGCGAGCTGGGCCCCGCGGAAGACCTCTCGCAGCGTGACGACGACGCCGCGCTCGTCGCGGCTCGGTGACGACCCCGCGGCGGACAGCTCGGCCAACAGGCCGTCGGGCGTCGTCGGAGCGCTCGCGCCCTGTGCGGCGTGACGGGCCTGCGTCAGCAGCGCGAGGCACGTCGCGCGCACCTTCGCCGCGTCGTCGATGGGCGCGGACTTCGGCGCGCCGTCGAGGCGCTTGTCGAGCGCGTCGAGCTGCGCGGTCGCCTCGGTGAGCCCGGAGACCGCGGACGGGGAGACCAGCTTCGCCGCGCCGCAGAGCAGCCGCGCCTGCGTGGCGAGCGCGCGCGACGCGACGAGCCGCGCGGCCTCGCGCTGCGGGTCGGCCGGCCCTGCCGCCGCGGGCGCGTGCAGCTCCTTCGCGATGGCGAGGCGCTTCTGCAGCTCGTCGCCCTGACGCTCCGCGTCCGCTCGCGCCGCTTCGAGCCCGTGCAGCTCCTGGGTCTTCTGGGCGAGCTCGCCCTGGGCGCTCGCCAGCTCGCTCGTGGCGCGGACCTCGCGAGCGGCCATCGCCGCGCGCTGGTAGGCGGCGATCGCCCGCTCGGCGTGCAGCGACGCGGCGACGTCGTCGCCGTTGCCCTGCTCCTGCTCCGCGAGCGCGCGCTCCGCGTCCGCCTCGGCGAACGCTTGCGGCGCGAGCTTCGCCGCCTCGGTCGCCGCCGGGCTCGATCGAGCGCGCTCGACGTCGGCCATGAGCGGCAGCTTCGGCGGAGCGCCGACGCACGCGACGCCCGACAGCGCGAGCGCCGCCGCGAGCCATGTTGACCGGCTCGACGCGATCACCGATCGGCTCCCCTTCCGGCGTCGCGCGGACCCGGCGGCGCCTTGGGCGCGCCGCCGTCCTTCGTCTCGAGCCTGCCGAGCTCGCTCTGCAGCCGTCCGTTCTCGGCGAGCTGCTGCTCCACCTTCGCTCGTTCGCGATCGACCTTTGCGCCCGCGTCGAGCGCGGCCAGGCGCGCCTCCCGCGCCTGGGTCTCGACCTCCGCCGCGCGGGCGAGCGTCTCGCCGACGCGCGCCCACTCGAGCGCCAGCCCCTCGGCGAGCCGCGCGTGGCGATCGTCGCCGGCCTCGTGCATCCGTTTCGCACGCTCCAGGGCGGTGCGAGCCCGCTTCACCGCGTCGGCGGTCAGCTCCTTGGTCTTCGGATCCTTCTCCAGGCTCGCGAGGGTCGACTCGGCGGCGCTTCGGTCGTCGCCCGCGGCGAACGCCACGATCGTCGCCAGCGCGAGCGCGCCGAGCACGAGAAACGCCATCCAGTGGGTCCGGCGCGCCATCACGGTCCCTCATCCGTGCCGCGAGGGCCCATTTGCTGTCAAGGAAAAGCGCCCGCCCCAGCGCGGTGACGGCTCGCACCGTTGCGCTCGGTCCCTCGTGCGTCTAACGATGGAGCCAGCCGATGAGCCGCGTTCGCGTTTCCTGGGACGAGTACTTCATGAACATCGCGCGCGAGGTCTCGACGCGCGCCACCTGCGACCGCAAGCACGTCGGCGCCGTCATCGTGCGCGACAAGATTGTCCTCGCGACCGGCTACAACGGGTCGATCCGCGGGCTGCCGCACTGCGACGAGGTGGGCCACCTGATGGAGGACGGTCACTGCGTGCGCACCGTCCACGCCGAGGCCAACGCGCTCGTCCAGGCGGCGAAGAACGGCGCCCGCATCGACGGCGCCGGGATCTACGTCACCGCGTCGCCGTGCTGGTCGTGCTACCGGCTGATCGCCAACTCCGGCATCGTCCGCGTCGTCTTCGGCGAGTTCTACCGCGACCCACGCATCTTCGAGACCTCGCAGCAGATCGGCATCGAGCTCGTCGATCTCAGCAAGTCCCTCCCGAAGTGAGGCCATGCTCGTCGCGCTGATCCAGGGCGGCCCTTCGTCGGAGGCCGAAGTCAGCCGAGCGTCGGCGGCGGGCGTCGGCGCGGCGCTCGAGGAGGCAGGGCACGAGGTCGCGCGCATCGAGCTCTCGCCCGAGGTCGGCGAGGCGCTGCGCGCGAGCCACTTCGACGTGGTGTTTCCCGTCGTGCACGGCGCGGTCGGCGAGGACGGGTCGCTGCAGGGCCTGCTGGAGGTGCTCGGTCTGCCGTACGTGGGCTCCGGCGTGCTCGGGAGCGCGCTCGCGATGAACAAGGCCGTGGCGCGGGTGGTCCTCGCCGCAGCGGGCTGCCCGGTGGCGCGAGGCGCTTCCTATGTCGAGGGGAGCGCGTCGGCGCTCGACACCGCGCGGCTCGCCCGCCGCGAGCTCGGGCGCGCGCTCGTCGTCAAGCCGGCCGAGAGCGGCTCGGCCATCGGCGTGACGCGCCTCGAGGAGTCGGCGACCGACCAGCAGCTCGCCGCCGCCATCGAGGCCGCCTGGGCGCTCGACGACGCGGTGGTCGTCGAGGAATTTCTCCGAGGCAAGGAGGTCACGTGCGGCGTCGTGGACCTCGTGCCCGAGGGACCGCGCGCGCTCGCCGCCATCGAGATCGCGGCGCCGATGGATGCATTCTACACCTACGAGGCGCGCTACGCCCCCGGCCGCAGCCGCCACGTGTGCCCGGCCCCGCTCGGCGACGCGCAGACTCGGGAGGTCCAGGAGCTGGCCGTGCGCGCCCACCGCGCCCTCGGCTGCCGCGACCTCTCCCGGGCGGATTTCATCGTCGCGAGCGATCGAATCACCCTGCTGGAGGTCAACACCATCCCGGGCATGACCGCCACCAGCCTCTACCCGGAGGCCGCCGACGCGGCCGGGCTCTCGTTTCCGGTCCTGTGCGACGCGCTGGTGCGAAACGCCCAGGCTCGAGGGCCGGCGCGGCGCAACGAGCCCCTCCCGTTGCCCGCCGGCCAACCGTCCCACTGAGCTCCTCGTCGCGGCGGGCGCCGCTCCGACAGCCCCAGTGGAACGTGCCATCGGCGGGCTCCAATCCAAGGTTCTCCCACCTCGTACGTCTTTGTGGTGAGCGGCTCGCCCCTGGACAGCGAGCGGTCGGCACCGCACCTTCTAGAGAGGACCCCTGCATGGCTCGCGATTCCCTGTTCGGCGAGAGCATCGTGTGGACCGGCAAGCCTGCCGTGCTCCGCACGCCGCCGATGTACAGGGCCATCGCCGTCGCCGCGGCCGGGCTCTCGCTCGTCACGCTGCTGTTCGCCGTGGTGGCCGGCCTCGCGCTCGGCGCGCACGTCGGCGGCATGGTCGTCTTCGCGGGGTGGTGCGCCACGCTCGCGCTGGCCTCGTGGCGACTGCCCCTCGTGTGGCAGTCGCGCGTGGAGTACCTCGTCACCGAGAAGCACGTCATCTGGCGTCGCGGACCGCTGCGACGCACCATCGATCGCAACGCGATCAGCTACGCGCGCATCGTGTGGAGCGACAGCGAGCCCGACGTGGGCGACCTGGTGCTCGTGCGCGCGGTACCGACCGGCGCGCTGCGGCGCACGCTGACGCTCGTGCTCCAGAACGTGCGCGAGCCGGACCGGCTCTGGGCCGTCGTGCGTGGCGTCGTCCCCTCGGCGCCGCTCGGCGATGGCGATCGGCCCCTCGCGCAGCGCCTCGACGAGGGCGAGCGCGTGCTCTGGTCGGCCATGCCGGAGCGCTCGTCGTGGAACACCCGCCGCGCGCTCACGGCGTTCGTGTCCGTGGCGCTCTTCGGCGCGGCCGCGCAGATGATGGTGCGCACGGTGCCCTCGCTTCACCGCGTGCTCGCCGCGCACGCGCTCGGCGTCGTCCTCTCGGTGCTGCTCGTCGCGGGCGTGGCGCTCGCGACGCTGCTCGTCGTCGCGTCGGCGGCGGCCGTCGGCAACTGGGCGGTCATCCGCCCCGCGCGCCTCGCACGGCAGACGCGTTACTTCGTGACCAACCGGCGAGTGCTCATCCGTCGCGGCCGCGAGGAGCTCCATCTCGACCGTTCCCGCATCGCCTACGTCATCGCGGCCCCGCTCGGGAAGTCGGCCACGACGCTGAGCGACGTCTTCCTGGTGCTGGACGGCCCGCAAGCTCGAGCGCTCGCGTCGAGCGGAGCCTTCGGCGAGCACATCGAGGGCGATACGCTGCAGCCGGTGTTCGCCGCCATCGCCGACCCGGAGACCGTGGGCGAGATCCTTCGCGCGCCGGGCGCGCCGGACCGGCCCACTCTGAACGCCGCCTGACGCGCTCGATCGCGTGGGCGTGCGTGGCTTCGCGCGTGCGGATTTGCTACCAAGTGCGGTAGTGATCGGCCAGATCTTGCACGGCAAGTACCGCCTCGTGCGGCTGCTCGGCGACGGCGGCATGGGCGCGGTCTACGAGGCGAGCCACGAGCGGCTCGGCACGCGCGTCGCGATCAAGGTCCTCCACGCCGA
>DATIQP010000633.1:0-4340 GCA_035470765.1 Polyangiaceae bacterium
CGCGCTGCTCGCGCCGAGCGACGCCGGAGGCGGCAGGTTCTTGGCGTTCTCGAGCTCGAGGACGGCCAGGTCCATCCGCGTGTCGCGACCCTTGACCTTGGCCTCGAGCTCGCGGTCGTCGGAGAGCTTGACCCGGACGACGTCGGCGCCGTCGATGACGTGCGCGTTGGTGAGGACGTGGCCGGCCGCGTCGATGAGGACGCCGGTGCCGAGGGCCTTCTGCTCCAGGGTGCCCTCGCGCGGCATCCGCTGCGGCCCGTTCTCGTCGCCGCCGGGCCCGCCGAAGTCGAAGCCGAAGGGCAGCTGCATCGGGCCCTGCGTCAGCTTGACCGCGTGCGTGGTCGTGATGTTCACGACCGCGGGCTTCACGCGCGCCACGAGCGTGGCGACGTCGGGCGTGCCGGCGAGGACGGGCGGCGTGGAGAAAGGCGCCGGGGCGGAGGGAGGCGACGTGAGCGTGGAGGAGGCGGTGGCGGTGGCTTCGTGGCAGCCGGCCGCGATGAGCAGGCTGATGCCGAGGATTCCGAGCGTGCGAGCTTTCATGGGTTGCTCGGAAAACACGCGAGCGGGCCCGACCCTTCCAGCTCGACTGGCTCGCGGAAGAGCCGAACGCGCCCGGCGTTCCGTGCACGGGCATCTCCGTCGGCTTCGGCTTCAACGCGAAGGGGATCGCCAACCCGACCGCCGTCACACAGGTCGTCCCGCTGACCAACCTGTGCTCGAACTGATCGAGATCCTTTGTGCGAAGGGGGGGACTTGAACCCCCACGGTGTTACCCGCTAGCACCTCAAGCTAGTGCGTCTGCCAATTCCGCCACCTTCGCGTGGGACCGGAGATAAAGCCGAGAAACGCGACCTCGTCAAGACGGTCTGTTGACCTTCGGACGCGCGGCGCGGTTGGCGGCTGACGCAATGGCTCAGGCCGGGCGCTTGCGCGCGAGGATGGCGTCGACGACCTCGCTGACCTCGAACGGCTTGCGCACCCAGGCCGAGCTCTCCATCCCCTCCGGCAGAGCCTCCGCGCTGCCGGTGATGAAGACGATCTCCGCCTGCGCGGCGCGCTGCTTGACCATCGCGAGCGCGCCCTGCACGTCCTCCGCGATGGGTGACAGGTCCACCAACACGGCGTGCAGGCCGGCGTCGATGCGGCCCTGCAGCTCCTCCGCGGTGCGCGCGATGGTGACCTCGGCCCCTCGGGCCTCGAGCGCCGTGCCGAGCAGCTCCGTCACGCCAGAGTCGTCCTCGATGATGAGCACCTTCGTGCCGGCAAGGACCTGCAGCTTCGGGCGTGAGACGCGGCCGGACGGCTCGACGGCGTTGATCGCCGGCGCATCGCTGCGTGGCCACCGGATGCGGAAGCGCGCGCCGCCCGCCCCCGGGAGCAGCGTGAGATCGCCGCCGGCGGCACGGGCCATCGCCCGCGCGTGGCGCAGGCCGATGCCGGCGCCACCCTGCCGCGTCGTGTCTCCCTCGAAGACGCGCAAGCCCCGATCCTGGGGCACGCCCGGCCCGTCGTCCTCGACGTCGATGGTGACGGCGGCGGGCTCGATCGCGGTGACGATCCGCACCGTGGTGCCCTTCGGCGCGTAGTGGAGCGCGTTCAGGGCGAGGTTGGTGACGATCTGCGCAACGTCGTCGCCGAGTGGGACCCGGACACCGCCCGGCCCCTGGCGCGCGATGACGACCTGCGCGCGCGAGGCCTCGACGGCGAGCGCGCCGATGGCGTCGGCGAGCACTCGGTCGAGGTCCGCTTCGCCCGACGGCGGCACCTTGGCGCCAATGGCGCGTCGCGCGAGATCGCGCGCGGCGCGGGCGCGTTGCTCCACGATCGCCAGCGCGTGGGCAACGTCCTCGGGCACCGCTCCTGGATCGCGCGCCTCCGCGACCCAACCGAGCAAGACGGTCAGCGCGTTCGACACCTCGTGCAAGGCGCCGAGCAGATCCGCCCTCGGATCTTCGCTCTGATCGGCCACTAGCTGCCTCCGCTCGAACCCGCCCCCGGTGTGGACCCACCACCCAGGCGCTTCACGACCTGTCCGAGGTCGATCCCCGTCGCGGCGCGGAGCTGCTCGTTGGTAGAGATGGCCTTGCGCGCGACGTCGGCGTCCTTCTCGGTCGGCAGGACGGTGACCTTGCGGATGGCGACCTTCTGCTGCGAGCCCGCGATGAGCTGCACCAGCGGCATGAGCTTCTGCACGACGAGCACGTCGCGCGCGGAGCTGCCTGAGCGCCCGTACTGCTCGATGAGCGCGTGAAGCGACGCCGCCTGCGCGCGGCCTTGCTCCGCGATGCGCGCCGCGTTGCCGCGGGCGTTCTCCTCGGCCGCCTTGCGCCCGGCCTCGGCGGGCTGCACCACCTCGGCGTCGAGCTTGCGCTGCACCTGCAGCACGCGCGCCTTCTGGCGCTCGATCTCGGCCTTCACCTTGGCGATTTCGGCGGCGACCTGGCCCTGCGACTCCGCGATCATGGCGGTGCGCTTGGTCTGCGCGTCGGCGATGCGCTTGGCGTACTGCTGGCGCGCGATCTCGAGGTCCGCGTCGATCTTCGCGATCTCCGCGTTCTTCAGGTTGTCGGCCTTCTGCACGGCGGCGTCGGCCTGCATTTGGGCCTCGGCGATGGCCGCCTGCTGGCGCACGACGGCGCCGCGGATGCGGCCGATCGAGTTGAGGTAGCCGGCGTCGTCGGAGACGTTCTGGATCTTGAGGGTGTCGAGGACGAGGCCCATGCGGCTCATGTCGTGCTCGGCCTCCTCGATGAGCGTCTGCGCGAAGCGCGTCTTGTCCTCGTTCACCTGCTCGGGCGTGAGCTGGGCGAGGACGCCGCGGAGGTTGCCCTCGAGCGTCTCCTTGGCGATCCGCATGATCTCCTGCGGCTGCTTGCCCAGGAAGCGCTCGGCGGCGTTGTTGAGCAGCGGCTCGTCGCCAGCGATCTTGACGTTCGCGACACCCACGACGTTGAGCGGGATGCCGCCCTTCGAGTAGGCGTTCTGGACCATGAGATCGAGGGTGAACATGGAGAGGTCGATGCGCGTCACCTGCTCGATGAGCGGCATGCGCAGGCTGCGGCCGCCGCGCAGGATCCGGTAGCCGACCTCTCGCTCGCCGATGGTGCGCCAGCGGCCGCTGAAGACGAGGGCCTCGTTCGGCGTGGCGACGTAGAGCAGCCGCCTCACGACGGCGGAGAGCAAGGCGAAGACGATGATGCCCGCGAAGAGCAGGACCCCAGCGATGCCGACCGGATTCATGGCTTGCTCCCCCCGCGCAGCGTCGTGGGGCCCGCCTCCAGCAACGGCGGCGCTCCCGTCGAGCCCGCGATGAGGGCCTTGACGTCGATGCCCATCGCGCGCCCCGTCTCTTGCAGCACCTTGATGACGTTGCTCGAGAAGCTCGACGCCACGGCGCCGAGGCTCTGCGCGTCGCCGCCGTCGACGATCTCGAGCTCGCGCACCTCGAGCTGCTGGACGCGCGCGATCGCCGCCGAGACGACGACGTCGAGCTGCTGGAGCAGGTAGATGTCGCGCGCCTGGGGCCCCGCCGCGGCCCACTCGTCCGTCAGCGCGCGGATGGCCTCCGCGGTCGCCTTGCCGTTCTCCACGATGGGGGCCGCGTCGCCGCGCGCCTTGGCGGCTTGCGCTTGCGCCTGCGCCTCGGCGGGGAGCACCGTCTCGACCTGCAGCGAGAGCTTCGCGAGCTCGGCTCGCAGGCCCTGGAGCTCCTGCTCCGCCGTGGCGCGCGCCGTCTCGGCGGCGACCTGCGCCTCGTTCTCGATGCCCTGCGCTTCGGCCTCGAGCTTCGCGATCGCGCCGCGGAAGCCGTTGCGCTGTTGCAGCACCAGCGACTCGGCCTGCTGCTGCGCCGACTCGGCGCGCTGCCGCGCCTTGGCTTGCTCCTGCCGGACGCGCTGCTCGGCCTCGTTCTCGGCGTTCTGGGCGTCGCGCACCATCGCCGCGATCTGCCCGCGGCCGAGGTTGTCGAGGTACTTCTGCTCGTCCGAGACGTGCTGCACCTTGAGGACGTCGAGCTCGAGCCCGAGCTTGTCGAAGTCGTCCTTGGCGTTGCGGACGAGCGACTCGGCGAACTTCAGCCGGTCTTGGTTGACCTCCTCCGGCGTCAGCTGGCTGAGCACCTCTCGCAGCACGCCCTCGAGCGTCTGCTTGGCGACGAGCACCACCTGGGCCGGCGACGAGTTCAAGAAGCGCTCGACGGCCTGCTGCATGTGGCGCGGCTCGGTGGAGAGCTTCACGTTCGCGATGGCGTGGACGGCGAGCGGGATGGCGCCCTTCGAGAACGCGTTCTGCACGCTGACCTCCACCGCGTAGAGGCGCACGTCCATGCGCGAGAC